>NZ_OW370567.1:0-300000 GCF_936270435.1 Wolbachia endosymbiont of Oedothorax gibbosus | reverse complement strand
GAATCACCTGAGCGTTCAATAAATCAAGCTTGTGAAGATTGGCATCAAAGTAAAGCAGCTTATAGATTTTTCCAAAACGATGCCATTTCTGAAAGAAAGATATTAGACAGTCATATAATTAAAACTGTTGAAAGAGCTAAGGAACACTCAACCATCTTAGCTATCCAAGACACGAGTTATATTTCATATAAAAATCATAAAAAGACCGAAGGATTAGGGATTATAGCAGCAAGATTAACATCTAAAACAACTAATTTTAAAACCCATGGATTAGTGATGCATACAACGTTTGCAGTTACAACAGAAGGGCTACCTATAGGATTATTAGATCAAAAAATTAGTACTAGACCTTCCTTAGCTGAAGACCTAAAGGAGTTGAAAAGAAGAAGCCATAATACTGCTCTTCCCATAGAAGAGGAAGAAAGCATACGGTGCACTTAAAGATTCTACTCACCATCCTGGATTAAAGAACGTTAAGGTAGTTACCGTTTGCGATAGAGAAGCAGATATTTATGATTTATTTGAAGTCGCTTCCACTAATCAATCTCTTTTTGTAGTAAGAGGAAATCAAAACAGAACAGTAAATAAGAAGTCGACTTATTCTGAAAAAGGTGGTGAAAGGTTGTGGGATTTGCATGTCTTGTCAAGGAGAAATACAAGTCTGCTCGCAATGATAAACCTCAAAGAACAACAGTTTTAGAAGTAAAGTTTAGTAACTTTGTGATGAATGCATCAAAAAATAATGCTAGACGTAAAACCCAAAAACTTCCTAATTTAAGTTTAAATGCTGTCTATGTTATAGAAAAACACCCCCCATTTGGCGAAGAGCCTATGAACTGGGTTTTGTTGACAAATATAAATATTAATAATTTTGAAGAAGCAGTAGAAAAAATACAATGGTATTGCTTAAGATGGAGAATAGAGGTTTTTCATAAAATTTTGAAATCCGGTCTTAAAGTTGAAGAATGTAGGCTCCAAACAGCAGATAGATTAATCCGCTTTCTTACAATTATGAGTATAATTGCATGGAGAATATTTTTTATCACATTGGTAGCTAGAACAAATCCGAATCTTTCTTGCACTGTCATACTGACTGATGACGAATGGAAGGTTTTATATACCAAAATGCTTAAGACAAAAAACTATCCTGAGACTCCACCACCTATAAGAGAAATTGTGAGGTGGGTGGGCAAGTTAGGAGGGTTTTTAGCTCGCAAAAATGACTTAGAACCAGGCCCTATAGCTTTGTGGAAGGGATGGAAACGTCTCTTTGATTTAGCAGAAGGATGGAGACTTGCTCATGAATTCTATACTTGTGGGTAATAGTAAGGTTCTGCGAGAGGCTGGCGGGGAAGGTCCGCTGGTCTACTCTCCTTTGAATGATTCAGAAAACATTCCATTGACAAACAATCACGCTGAACAACAGATACGACACTATGTCGTTTACCGTAAAAACTCATATTTTACCCAATCGGAGCGAGGAAACACATTCCTTGAGCGGATAATTTCATTATACTTAACATGGAAACAAAGGGGCTTTCCAAAACCTTCTATCTATTGTTTCTTAAACCACTCTGCTGAACGGATACTATAGTATTTCCTAAAATGAATGATAAATTTCCATTATGGTATTACCAACCAAAAGTTGTAAGTCTGTATATTTATGCATTAAAGGTCTGAGGCGGCTTTTGATGGTATGCCAACAATGCTCTATAGGGTTCAAATCTGGTGAATATGTCGGTAGATAGAGCAAACGGCATCTAGCATTATCTATTAACTCCTTTGTTTTGGGAGTTTTATGGAATGTGGCATTGTCCATAACTATTGTAGTACCATGTGGCAATTTAGGTAATAGCATCTTCTCTAACCATGTATTGAATACCTCTTTGTCACACCCACCTTTGAAAGTCATTGGTGCAATAAATCTCTTTCCAATCAACCCGCCTATTATACTGATTCTCTCTCGTTTTCTTCCTGGAATATCTGCATAAATTTTCTTTCCTATTGGAGCACTCTCGGTATAACCTATCCTGCTTCATCTATATATAAGATGCTAGAACAGTCTATTTTAGCGATTTTTTCGATAAATTTCTGCCTATCTTCATGGCTCCGTTCTCGGTAAAGCGTGGTCTTTTTTTTCTTGTGATTTTTAGCTGCTTTAGCCTGTACCAAATCGAGTTTATTCCGAATCCAAGGTTTTGTTTCATCTCCATTAGCGTGTGATCTGGATTCTTTTTAACATATTCTTCGAGTATTTTTGGGTCTATTTTTCGAATAAAGCTGCCGTTTTTCGATGGTCTTAGCAGCGGCTTTCTTTCTTAACCAGCGGTACAGAGTCTATCTCCAAAAGCTCTGCCACCTCAACCTTTGACTTCCCTTTTTCTATCATCGATACTGCCCTTTCCCTTAAATCCACACTATATGCCATTATAACTCAAATAGCTTATTATACCTTTATCATTTACTTTGGGAAGTACTATAATATGGGATGAAGGAGATAATACAAGAAAATATTAGCTATGTTCTTTTCACAACGATGCATCTCTTCATTCCTGCTAAATCATGTACGTACTCCTGAAAAGCTAGTTCATACGAGGGTATTATTTTGTCAATATCATTTTGATCTTCACCTATCTCCAGTATTGCAAACCCATTTTTTTAAGGCACTTTTCCAATATTGGAAAAATACTCAAATAACAGCTCAAACCATCAATGCCACCATCAAGGGCAATTCTTGGTTCCTTTTGCACTTCGGCTTGTAAGTCTTTCAATTTGCTTCTTTTAATATATGGAGGATTGCTAATTATCAGATCAAATGAGCCTCTGCATTCTGTCCATGAATTTGGAAATATTTTAGCTCTGCTGAGTAGGTTATGGTTTTTTATATTCTGGTGGGCAACTCTATATGCTTTTAAACTCTTTTCAAAACCGATACCAACGGCATATTCATACTCACTAAGTACGGATATCAATAAACAACCTGTACCTGTACCAAAATCTGCAATTTTTAGTTTCTGCTTTTTATTTGGGTAATATTTTAACACTGCTAGGATTATTGTTTCACTATCTGGTCTTGGATCTAAAACATGTTGGTTAACTATAAAATTTTTACTCCAGAATTCACGATTACCTATTATTTGCGATATTGGATATCTTTCCGCTCTTTTTTTTGTTAATTTCCAAAATAAAAGTTCTTTCTCCATCGGCACTTGATCAGCATGGTTCATAATTATAAATGATCTTTCCACTCCAAGTACGTGCTGCATGATGATTTCACAATCCAAATGTGGTGACCTTACCCAGAAAAAGTAGAGAGGAAGTTAAGCCATTTTTGAGGTAAAATAAAACATGATCATGAGGGCTTATTATGGTAAAGAACAGAAAGAATTACACAGTGGAATTTAAATTAGAGGCAATAAAGTTGGTAAAGGAAACGGGGCAGTCAGCAAGCAAAATAGCTAAAGATTTAGGAATAGATAACAGTACACTAAGTGACTGGATAAAAAAATATAACGAAAAAGGATCAATAGAAGAAGCATTTCCTGGTAAGGGAAAGTTGGCACCATGTGATAAAGAAAAGTTTGAATTAAAGAAAGAACTAACAAGAGTTACTAGAGAAAGAGACATTTTAAAAAAAGCCCTGGGCAAGTCACAAAGAGTAAAATATTTATTTATCAAAAAGCATAGAAACTACTATAAAGTACAGGAGTTATGCAGGATTTTCTGCTAGCGGCTACTACAAATGGACTAGTAAGAAGAAAAGCAGCAAAGAATCAACAAGGGAGCAGTTTCTAGCAGATATTCAAAAAATATACCAAGCATCTAATTGTAGATATGGTGCACCTAAAATTCATGCTGAACTAAAGGCTTTAGGTAAAAATTGCAACATCAAAACAGTGCAGGATGTCATGCAAAAAAATGGCATTCAAGCTAGACTGAGGCGAAGATTCAAAAGCAAAAAACAGCAGACTGACAATAGCTCCCAATATATTGGACCAAAACTTTACTACTAGTCAGCCAAACAAAGTATGGGTAACTGATATTACATACATAAAAACTAAGGATGGTTGGCTATATTTGGCAGCAATAATTGATCTATATTCACGTATGGTAGTTAATGAGTAGTACAATAACTAAGCATAGATGCTTTATTGATGGCTGTTGATAAGCGCAAACCAGCCAAAGATCTGCTATTTCATAGTGATCAAGGTTCACAATATACCTCTAAAAATTATCAATTTTTACTGAATACAAAAAGTATTATTTCTAGCATGAGTCACAAAGGTTGTTGTTACGATAATGCTGTTTCGGAGAGCTTTTTTAGTTCACTAAAGAGGGAATTACTCATTGATACCTCACAACACTCCGCACAACAAGCTAGAACCGCAATATTTGAATACATAGAAATTTTTTATAACAAACAACGTAGACATTCTACTATTAACTATTGCATTCCTGAAAAATTTGATTCATCATTTTCATAATGAAAATGGCTTAACTTCCTCTCTACTTTTTCTGGGTAAGGTCAGTGGTGATTCAACTTTGTGTGACAATAGTAGCTTCGATCCTTCTTGAATTAAAGTGCTGATTGTTTTCATTATTCCAAAAATATGTTCCTTTCAGCCAAGAATAGCAATTCCAGTTTAGGGTAGCTGCACTAAATCCCAGTGTCAAGCACACATTTGTACGGATATTGCAATTTGCAGGTTCAAGTAGCTGACACTGGTTCACCTTATGCATATTGATACTCCTATAAAAAATTTGGGTTGTTGAGTTTACCGTTTTTAAAATCCACTAGAATTCTAACAGTTTCTGGTTTATCTTCAAATAAGTATTTGCCTCTGGTTTTACTATCATCTTTTTGTATTGTAATTTGACCATTATTGATTCTATCGTAAAGCCAATGAGTAGTAACTTTGAGGATTTTTGCAATTTGTGGAACAGTAAGGTAGCCAGGCACTTTAAACCCCAGTTGCGGATTAGAAGTCAGTGAAAAAGATAGGAAAATAGGGTAAACTCCGGAAACATATTATCAAAAAATAGAGAGGTTACCCATGAATAAAAATGTAACAGAATTATTTTGCTTTGTAGACGATTTTTGCAAGGCTATAAACAAAAATTTCGCAGAAAAACTCCTGCCAAACAGTAAAAAACCTACCAGAACGGCAGAGATTACGCATTCTGAAATTCTTACTATAATTTTACTTTATCAACAATCTAGATGTGAGGACTTTAAATCTTTCTATACATATTATTTGAAAGCACTATATGGATCTGAGTTTCAAAATTTGCCAACATATAGTAGATTTATTAGGCTAAAACCGAGGGTTTTATGGTATTTAGTGCTCTTGTTAAAGTGAGCAGTCAAAAGTGACCGGAATTTCGTACATAGATGCAACGTCTATCGCTGTTTGCCATCCAAAAAGAATCTCAAGAAACAAAGTTTTCAAAGGATTGGCGGAGCTTGGAAAGACTACATACGGCTGGTTTTTTGGTTTCAAATTGCATATGGTAATCAATGAAACTGGCGAAATTCAAGGAGTTACACTGACTAAAGGTAACGTTGACGACAGAAAACCAGTACCAAAATTAACTGAAAAACTGACCGGTCTTTTGTTTGGTGATAAGGGCTATATAAAGAAAGAGCTCTTTGCAAAACTCTTCGATAGAGCTCGTTACCAAAGTAAAAAAAGGTATGAAAAACACATTAATGCTGCTTGAAGAAAAGATTTTTTTAGGAAAAAGGTCGATTATTGAAACAGTTTTTGGCTACCTAAAAGACAGACTTGAGCTTGAGCATTCGAGGCATAGATCTTATATGTTGAAATTAAGTCTTTATAAGTATTAAGAAGTAGTAATATAAAGATGTATAGAGAAGAGGAACCGCCATAGATCTTGGTCATAAGGACCGTATTGGAGCAAGGTTCTCTTCTCTTAGGTTTTATACTGAAAGTTCCGAACAACTGATTGAGCTTTTAGGCTCGTATATAAGACTGGAAAATGCAGTATATGTTATTATTACGGAGGAATTATGAATTCATCAAACATTATTGCTGGCATTGATGTTAGCAAAAGTAAATTAGATATCCACATTCACCCATTTGGACATTATAAAACGTTTGAAAACAGTATACAAGCCATCGATAAAACACTAGACTTTTTACGTTTGCATAATGTAACCAAAGTTGGTCTTGAGGCAACCGGCGGATACGAAAAATTATGCGCATATACTTTACTAAGCAATGGTTTTGAGGTGTACGTCATTCAACCTAGATGGGTTAGAGACTATGCTAAAAGCCTTGGTATTACTACAAAAACTAGACTGCAGCACGTTATATTAATAACACAGATATGCGTGCTACTCCCTTAACAGTTGGTAATAGTAATATTGATTGCTTGAAACAAAAATTATCTCGTAGAAACCAGCTAGTAGAAATAGCAAAAATACAAAAAACCAACAGGTAACTGATACATCTATAATCAAGCAGATAGAAGATCTTCTTGCAATTTTACACAATCAAATAAAAACTTTAGAAGATGAAATGATTACATTTATCGATCAAAACCAAGACCTTGCAAAAAAATACATATCAATAACCAGTATACCAGGTATAAGTAAAATCACAGCCCTAACTTTGATCTGCTATTTACCTGAATTTGGAACTCTTCAAGAAAAACAAATATCTAGCCTTGTCGGACTTGCGCCTTTTAATCGAGATAGTGGTTTTAGTAGAGGAAAAAGGTGCATTCAGGGAGGTAGATCACAAATCAGGAAAGTTTTACACATGTGTATTCTCAGTGCACAAAAAGTTAATTCTTATATCAAACCTTTCTTTACTAGATTATATAATCAATATAAAAAGCCATATAAATTGCTTCCACTGCTGCTATGAGGAAATTGCTTATTCTTGCTAACTCTTTAGTCAGAGATGACAGGGTTTTTACTGAGGAATATAGTCCTAAGACTGCTTCTATATAGTAATAGCGTAGCTGTGAATAAGTACGCCCACACAAATCTTAAGTACTTATTCACAGCTACATCAATTTTCCTATTGACTTTTAACACAACTGCTCCAATAAATTTTTTGGTGCACATCTTTTCTACATTAGTTTCATATTCCATGAAGCCTGGAGAGTAGACCGGCGGAACTTCCCCACCAGTCTCTCGCAGAACTGTACGTAAAGTAGAGTAGGCAGCCAGCGAGTTACTATTAAGCACTTTTCCAACAGCCTCTCTCCGAACCACGCATGACCGTTTCCGTATCACGTGGCTCTCCAATAATCTAACGTTTTAAGGAATCACCATCATATTTCCCATATTGGATTTTCTTATGGCATTCATGACAAACAACAAGAGTTTTTCTCTGTCGTTCAATCATTCTTTTCTTCCATTCAGGTAGTTCAACATTACTCTTACTTCGTAGATCAGCAAGTTTACGTACATGGTGTACCTCAATCTGCTCTTGTGATTTACATAATTCACAAGTTTGTGCCAATAGTCTTTGCTCTATTTCACTACGCTTATTCCATATTGGTATAAGGTTATCACTTATGCTTACCCATTTATTCCATTTTAGCGACACAGCACCAAAGTGTGTAATTAATGGTATCTTTGATGGTAAACGATCTACTCTGATTTGGATGACTTTTCGTTTTTCACCTTCATCGTTTTCAATCATCGCACCAAATTTTCTATAAATTTTCCTGCAAGTTGTTTTGTATTTAGATGCTAAAGTCTTTACTAATGATACTTCCATCACATACTTCAGATAACTTAGTGTGTGAAGGTTGTAGGCCATTTTGTAGTATTGTACAATTCCTCGATATTCAGTTTGATACTGAGCAACAATACTGTAAGCTGTATCAATTGTACGTTGAGGTAAATGTATAGGCTTTCCACAACGCATATATTCAGAACACTTTTTCTGCTTTATATGGTGTGGTACACGTAAGCCAACACTACCGTTAATACACCGCTGTGTCCGATGATCATGTTTATCATCTGCATGCAAGACGTGTATTTCATAACCCAAAAAATTGGCTTTGCTATCACATGCGTGTGTAATAAGCGTTTTATCTTCATTAAGCATAAGTTTGAGCTCCTCATTGAGGAATCTAGCAATCTCATTTTTAATTTGTTCAGCTTCATTTTTTGGTCCTGCAAACCCTACCAGAACATCATCAGCATACCTAACATACCAAAGACGTCGATAATTTTGATCACAAGAGTCCTTAGATGGCATACTCTGCACTAATTGGCGCAGTTGCCTTACTTGCTCCCAATTCCCTTGTTTTCTCATCATCGATACTTGCTTGGTTAACCTTAAATATTTTGGGTTTGTCCTTCTTCGCTTACCTCGGTTATTTGCTGGTATTAATGTATGTTCCACATGTTTATCTAACCGATCGAGTAATATGTTACTCAGAATTGGACCAATAATAGAGCCCTGTGGTACTCCACTGTGACTCTTATTGTACTTCCAATTTTCCATATATCCTGCTTTTAGCAGTCGATTGATTAGTTGGATAAAACGGTTGTCTTGAAAGCTTTCACTCAGTATTTTTAACAATATGGTATGATCAATTGAGTCATAACATGCTCTGAGATCCCCTTCTATAAACCATTTTGTACCTCTGCCTTTTTGCGTTACTGCTTTTAATGCAGTATGGCATCCACGCTTTGGCCGGAATCCATGTGAACACTCACTAAATTTAGACTCATAATAGGCTTCCAATATTAATCGGATTACTTCTTGAAGTAACTTGTTTGACCATGTTGGCAATCCTAACGGCCTTCGTTTACCGCTCTTCTTTAAAATGTAGATACGTTTTACTGGTATCCATCGATATCGTTCATAGCGTAAATCCTCTATGATTTTATCAATTTTCTCCAAAGACATACCATTAACTGTTTCAGCAGTTACACCTTCTGTCATAGCACCTTTATTACGACAAAGTTTACCATACGCTTGAAGGTAAAGATCACGCTGATAAAGTAGGCGATATACGTTTTTAACCGGCAGATTTCTTTGTCCGCGTTCACGTATAATGTTAAGTATTGTTTCAGCTTTCCGCATCTTGCGTACCTCCCAATTTCAACATTCAATTATCTGTCACCCTTTGCCCTGTATGTGGCTCTCCCACATTCCCCGGTGGTTCGTTACTTCCACGACTACTACGATGACTCCGTAACCATAGAACTCGCGTTCCTTAGGTCATCCCATGTTCCGTCACTAAGAACTGTTCTAGATCAACTTAGGTTTTCCATTCATCCTCTTAAATAAGTTCACTACTTATCGTTCTACAGCCAGAATGTCGCACAAACGAAAGTTTAATCTGTGCTTACTGTAGACATGGGGTTTTAAATGTGATACCCATGGATGTGAAGTCCCACCCCTGAAGATTAGAATTCAAGCAGTTTAGCTTTAACCATATTGATCAGGTGTTGCAAGCCGTTATCTTACACATCTTCAGACAACTCTCGCTTTACATACATGCTCTTGTCCTCCTCCCCTTTCGGGTTAAAGTTAGTTGTTCACCTCGAGGCCATTTATTCTGAACCCCGCTTAGCTCTGCTAAGTATTTCTTAATGCGTGCCACGGCGCACCCTCTCGATTTATACAGCTCCCGTTATTCAGCCTTTTGATCCCAATCCTAGTGTCCAGTGATAGAAAATATTTGGAGACCTCTTTCTCACTTTTGCTAGAAATTGCTTTGCTAGTCTTCCATGATTTCGAAGTTTCTTATATTTGGCTCTGACCCATCCTACTAGGTGCCACTCTACATTTCTGAGAGATGGATACATCTCTGATTTATAAAACCTGCCATAGTACTGATACCAGCCTCGGACTATAGGATTTATTTTCTTTGATATTTTCTCTAGTGTTGTATATGTTTGCCTACGTATTTTCCATGACCTTATGGTTTGGTTGATCTTCTTCTTGGCTTTGTTGCTAATTGCAGGTAGAAATGAGACAAAATAGTTTCCTATTTTATTGTTCTTTGCCAGTCTAGGTCTGAACGTGTAACCCAGAAAGTCAAAGCTCTGTATTGGAAACTCATCTCTCCTATTGTCATCCTTACAGTACACTATTTGTGTCTTTTCAGGATGTAATTTTAGCTTAAACTCAGCCAATCTTTCTTCGATCTTGTCTTTTATGAATTTTGCCTGTCTCTGGGTTTTACAGTGCACCATTGCATCATCTACATATCTCTCAAATGGTATTGTTGGGTAGTTTTGCCTCATCCACATATCAAATGCATGATGCATAAATATGTTAGAAATGATTGGGCTTACAGAACCTCCTTGTGGAACTCCCTTATTCCTAACTACCTTACTGCCATCTGCTAGTTGAATCGGGGCTTTCATCCACCTTTCCACGTACAGTATGACCCACTTGCAATCTGTATGCTTCTTGATAGTTTGCAGTGCTAACACATGATCCAGATTGTCGAAAAATCCAGAAATATCAAGATCTATCGTCCAATCACTTCTCCAACATCTCTTACACGCTGTACTTACCGCATCCAGTGCAGACTTGTTTGGTCTATAACCATACGAATCTTCGTGAAATTCCTGCTCTACTAACGGTTCGAGATACATAGTAGCTGCTGTTTGCCCTATCCTGTCGAATACTGAAGGAACACATAAAGTTCTTTGTCCTCCTGTATCTTTTGGTATCGCAACAGCTTTTACTGGTTCTGGAAAATAACTTCCGGATGACATCCGATTCCACAGTTTGTATAGATTATCTTTTAGATTTTCTTCAAACTTTGTTATCGAGACCTCATCTACACCTGCCGCACCTCTGTTTTTGGATACTTGTTTATAAGCTTTCCAAATCAGTTGCTTTGGTATGTCAAAAGATTTTGTTTTATTCATTAACTCTTCCCTTTCGGTTGATAAATAATTAAAACTAAATAACTCAGCCCCTTCGCTCCATTTCCATTACAAAAACTTCTTCACTACTACGAGCTAATCCGCCCCTGTTTTTCGCATCAGTACTCTCTTCCTTAGAACCTGTTCATAATCTTTTAAGGAGTAAAGAAGTGAAAGCAAGAACGACCATTTGTAAGCTAGTGTTGAGTTTCCGCTCGCAATTTTTCCACAAACGCCTACATTTTTCCAACCAAGCAAAAGAGCGCTCAACAACCCATCTCTTTGGCAGTACAACAAAGGTGTGTAATTCACTTCGCTTTATTACTTCGACCGTCGAACCAATAGTTGCTTTTATTTGTGTTGCAAAATTTTCTCCAGTGTAGCCTGCATCAACAAGTATATTTTTAACTTCAGAGAGTTTTTCTTTAGCATTTTCGACCATTTTCATGGCACTGCTGCGGTCGGTTGCTTCTGCCGTTGTTACATAAATCGCGTGTGGTAAACCTTGTGTATCTACTGCAATATGGCGCTTTATTCCTGAAATTTTTTTACCTGCATCGTAGCCCTTATTTTCAGCAGTATCTGCATTTTTTACGCTCTGAGCATCAATTATACAAAAACTAGTTCTTTCTTTCCGACCATTGCTGATACGTGTCTCTCCAACTAATTTTTTTTAATACACGCTCCAAAGTACTTTCTGTATCTTCGCTTGGTTTTTCACTCCATTTTTTAAAATATTCGTAACAACTTCGCCATTTTGGAAAATCTTTTGGCAGCATTCTCCACTGACAGGCACTTTTTAGGACGTACAGCACTGCACAAAATACATCATACAAATCAAGTTTTCTTGGTTTTGTTTTCTTCCTACTACTCTCCAGAATTGATCTGATTTTTTCAAATTGTTCTCGACTTATGTCACTTGGGTATAAATTTCTCATATATCCTTATTCATATACATCATCTCATAGTTTATCACTTTTTTGAGATTATGAACAGGTTCTTAGAGTTCAGCTCCTTGGACTTCTCCCTTATCATCGAAACGACAGGTTCCCATAGTTCCACACAATAGCCTGAAATAGGTTCATGCCACCTATATGCCGGATGCCACCTACCCAGTAGACAAGTTCCCGATAGGCTTATCCCAAGTTACTTTTTCTCCCCTGGTTTTGACATCATCGCATTACCTTTCGACGTGTAATCAGTGGTTCACTTGCGTTCATCTCTCTATTTCACACATGACGCATAATTACGCCTTTTCCATAACGCTCACTACCTTGGCTCTTTACCAAAGCAGCTTATGGTTGTTTGAAGCCTGCTCTTGTAAACCGGCTCCGAGGGGCCCACCCTCATCTATTGTGCAGCTTTCGCACTTAGTTTGCTCTTTCCTGAACATTCCTTGTGTCTCTACGGCACACAAAAAGCCCTGTATTTCTAGATTTTACTATATTGATTAATCCGCAACTGGGGTCTTAAAAAGCCGAAAATCGTGCTTCCTAGCATTTGAAAAAGACGTACAAATAATTTTTTTACTATCTTTTTCGGTAATAATTTGTGTTTTTATACCGTGCTTTTTCTTTTTTCCTGAATAAAATCTTTTTTGCTTTTTTTTTGCCTCTCAACAGGAGTTTCGGTTGCGTCAATCACTAAAACTTCATATTCCATATCACTTTTTAAGAGCTCTTTTCGTCCTGGTAATGCAAAATCTGGATGTTTTACTAACTTGTCTTCTACCCACTTTACTGTCTTATATGCTCCACTTTCACTGATTCCATAGCTTTGCGCAATATGAAAATATGTCCGATATTCGCGGAGATACTCTAATACCATTAGGAGCATGTTTTCCTCACTTAGCTCTTCCTCCTCTAGCTTTCTTCTTTTTATTTGCTTTCCTTAGAATTTCCACTATCTTATCAAACGTTGCTCTTTTTAGCCCTGTTAATCTGCGAAATTTCTCATCTTCTAACTCTTTTGCTGTTTTGTATTTCATCTATCTCCTTCACACTAAATTACCATTGTATATCTTCTTTGGCTTTATGCTAGTTTCGAAAGAGGTCTAGTTTTTACGGTAAACGACATAGTGTCGTATCTGTTGTTCAGCATGTCAATGGAATGTTTTCTGAATCATTCAAAAAATTCCACATCATTCTTTCAGATTTCAAAATATTTTTTGCAACTCGAGAAGCTCCTATTGCTTCAGGTAGGTAAAATATCTCCTTCAAGTAATACCTTGTACGTTTTCGCAATTTTCTGGCACGTCTGGCAAATCTAAAAACATCTATCTCATTTTTTAACAGAGCTTTTTTCAGTGCAAACAACTCAACAGCAACATCTCTCAAATAACAGCCGAGAATTTTGACCTCAATGTTCCAACTATGTTTCAAAATCCCTTGATCCAACAAATTTGCCTCTTTTCATCAGAAAAATAATTGTATGCTGCATATCTGTCAGTTACTACCAAGCTATTACGATTGCAGCATACACTGTTTTTTAAAACTTTCATTCCCCTTGACTCTGTAAATTTTACAAAACTTGCCGTATTGCTTGCAAACACCAAGCGAGTTTACCTTTGTTATAATGGCTCGTTTCATCAATAAGTAGAACTTTACTTCTACTTATCTCTTGTTCGATCTGCTCATATGCTTCTTGGCATTTTTCTGCAACTCTAGCCTCGCTATTTGACACGCTACCAACACTGATGTCCAGGTTGAAAATATTTTTTATAATATTTGCTATTTCTCTTTTCGAGTTCTTGTAAAATCCGCTCAGCGCCGCGATTGTTGACTTAACTTTTGGACCAAATGTATCTGGCGTAACACCTTCTGGTAACTTACTGCTTCTTCTTTTCCCGCATCTCCGGCAACGACCATTGATATTCCACTACATAAGGCCTAATTTACGGAAGATCAACTTTTTGATGAATGTACGGTCCCTTGCATATTGCAATCTCTCCTCCGCATTCACAAGTAGATGACAACTTTACTTTTATCACCTCATCTGCATCCATTTTGGCGCGAAAACTTCCTTTATGACCAACCTGACCACCGACGTTTCTGTCGCTCTTTGGCTTGTCCTTCTTTATTTTGTATAATTCTTTAGAGCTTGGCAGAGATGAATTTTTCGAGTTTAAACCAAGCCTCTCCTTTAATTCAGCGTTCTCTATCCTCAGGGCTTTATTTTCTGCTTTTAAGTTTTCTACTTCTACTTCCAACTTCTCTATTTTTTTGCTGTAAATTTTTGCAGAGCTCTTCTAGATCAATCATATTACCTCACGTTTACCCTATGATTATCTTTTTAGATCACCTTGTCTACCTATTTTGCCACTCTGCTGAACGGATACACAAAATTCATTATAAAATAGCCATTTAACCTTTGAAGAAAAAATATGCCACAAAAAATGAGAGTCAGTAACCATAGCGAATATAACAAATTTCTAGAAATAAAGAGGAAATATTTTTCGTTACATCGATGAAGCTATCGAAAATTGGTATGAAAATAGTCCAAAAATGCAAGGCGGCAACTATATTTTATAATGCACCCCATAAATTAGACCAAAAAAAAATGGTTAATCCGAGTAAAAAGGGAAAAGAATGGAGTGTAGTATGAGAACAAAAAAGCAGAGTTAAAAGCAAAGATAGCTTTGGAAGCAATAAAAAATCAAAAAAGCACAGCAGAGATATGTAGTAATACCATCAACAAATTTATATGATTGGCGTGATAGAGTATTAGCAAGATTAAAAGACCTATTTATAGAAGAAAGTGAGAGTATAAGAAAACAAAGGATATTAGGACAAGAAATAGAAAATTTGCATAAAGTTATAGGGGAATTGACGGTTGAAAATAATTACTTGAAAAAAAAATTACTGAAATAAACAAAAAAGATAGGATAAAACTTATAGAAAAAGACTCTGATCTATCAATAAGAAAACAAGCTAATTTATTGAGGATTTGCAGGTCTAGCTTATATTATAGTCCTATAATTAATGATGAAAGTGAGATAGCAAATTTAATTCAAGAAATATATTTGGCTTCAGACTGCCATTATGGATATCGAAAAATTACTGCTGAAATTATAGCAAATGGAATAGTAATCAACCATAAGAAGGTTTTGAGAATAATGAAAAAGATGGGAATTACTGGGTTATATTGTAGAAAAAAACATAACACTAGCATTAAAGATAAAAAACATAAAATATATCCTTATTTACTTGAAGGTTTGATTGTTTGTAGAGCTAACCAGGTGTGGGCCACTGATATAACGTACATTATGCTTGAAGGTAAGTTTGTCTATTTTGTAGCAATAATGGACTTGTATAGTCGCTATATTATTGCTCATTCATTATCACCATATCTTGATGCTGGATTTTGCATTCATACTCTCAAAGAAGCTCTAAAACAAGGTAAACCTGAGATTTTCAACAGTGATCAAGGTGTGCAATTTACAAGCTATAATTTCATTATGGAGTTAGAGCGTGCTAATATAAAAATCAGCATGGATCATAAAGGACGCTGCTTTGATAATATATTTATTGAACGCTTATGGAGAACTTTAAAACAAGAAGCCATATATTACTATAGACCAAACAGTATCAGAGATTTGGATGTTGTAATAAAGGATTTTGTTGGTTGGTATAACTATAGAAGGCGACATCAGTCTTTACATTATAAAACTCCTGCTGATCTCTATTATCATAGACAATGAATGAATATGTGCTTTAAACCCCAGTTATGGATTAACCAACGAAGTAAAGCTGAGAAATACAGGGCTTTTTCGATTGCATTGAATAAGAAATGAGGGTAGAAAAAATATGTACCAAGAAATTTACTGTGGATCTATGCCGAGTGTGCTCAAGTTCAAATTTGTTTTTTAGGCAGCCAAAAACCGTTTCAACAATCGATCTTTTCCCTAGTAAAATCTTCTCTTTCAGCGAAATCAGTGCATTTTTCATACCTTTTTTCACTTTAGTGACGAGTTTTAGACCTCTATCGAATAGTTTCTCAAAGAGCTCTTTCTTTATATAGCCCTTATCTCCAAACAAAAGTCCAGTTAGTTTTTTGGTTAGAGTTGGTACAGGTTTTCTGTCATCGACGTTACCTCTGGTTAGCGTAACACCTTGAATTTCACCTATTTCATTGATTACTACATGTAATTTAAAACCAAAAAACCAGCCGTAAGTATTCTTTCCTAACTCTGCTAATCCTTTGAAAACCTTATTTCTTGAGATTCTTTTTCGATGGCATACTGCTATTGAAGTAGAATCTATGTAGGAAATCCCGGTCATTTTTGCTTGTTCACAAAACCATTGCAAAAGTAATGCTAAATACCACAAAACTCGCGGCTTTAAGGCAATAAATCTGTGATATGAAGGCAGCTTTGAAAACTCTGATCTATAGAATAACTGAAGATAACAAAGATAAAAAGCCTTGAAGTTTTTACATGGTGATTTATGGTATAATAGGATTATGGTTAGAATTTCTGAGTGCGCTATTTCTGGTACTCTGGTTGGTTTTTTGCCGTTTGATAAGAACCTATTTGCAAAATTATCATCTACCGCACGACAAAAATCCTCGACGCAACAGTACAGTTCTGTAATATCTTTCTTCATGGGTAACCTCTTATTATTACTAAAATACTCGAGTTTACCCTGTTTCCCTCTTCTTAGTTATACTTTTATCTATTTTCTAATCCATAACTGAGGTTTTAAATGTGTGTGGACGCACATATTCATTATTTTTTTTAGATTAGAACTTCTTTACAAAAAAATCGGATTACTTTGAAAAAAATGGTCTAGACAAATGGGTGCACTATATTACTTGAAACATCAGCAATAGTACTTTTGCCGAAGTATTTATCGAGTACGCATTTTAAATTAGGCTTTGGTTCTTATTTTACAATAATCAACATAATGATAATAAATTATTAAATGGTAAACTACTATATTTATTCTTCAACTTATTATACAATGGATGCACTAGCTGGAGGTTTAACATTACTACCCTCAAGTAAATTTGAAGGCCCATTGCAACTAGCTGGAGGTTCAACTAAATTTGAAGGTCTGTTACAGTAATATATGATTGTAGCTGCAATTAGACAACAAGCTCCAACTGCTATCCCCACTGCTAACATTTCTAAGTAAACTGCAATAGCTATCCCTGTAGCAACTCCAGCTATTGCCAGTGCAGAAGCAGCTATAAAAGGCAGCTTACTACTTTTTGTATTTTGTGAAGTAGTATCGTTTTTCCCTGAGTTGTTAGTAGGCTGACCAGCGTTATGTTGTATGTCTTGTAGACTGCTGTTACTTTTTTCAGCTTCATGACCTGGTCCAGGACCAGTATTTTTACTACTTACAGAAGCTTGATTTACTAATGATTCAGTATCATTTTTAGTAACATCATCTCCAATTGATAGATCTGAAGCATTTTCTTCTGATCCATTTAAAACCATAGTAGGTTCTTGTTGAACATTATCAATACCATTGTTACTGATAATAGAGGTTGATTGATCATTTGTAGCAGCACTACTAACTTCTACATCATCACTTTGAATATTAGAAACAGAATCACTTGGTTGTTGATCGTTGCCATGAGTATTATTTTCTTGTTCTAAGGCTGGTGTTTTAACAGTAGAAAAATTAGTAATAGCATTGACAGTTCTACTATTAGATTCACCTCTTGTAAACAAGTCCATAAGTGCTTTTGCTATTTTTTGAAGTCCTCCTTGACTTGCTTTACTAATATCATTAAAATCCAAGGATACGGAACTACCAGTGGAGGTAGAAACTACGACTTGTGATATCCCAGCGTTAAGAAACTTCTGTACTATCTCACTAATATTACCAGCAATAAACTCGACTGAAAGCCCAGTAGCATTCTTTTTATAAAACTTGTTAAAAATTTTAGCACTACCATGAGGAACAACCTGTTGAGTACCCAAAGTTGCAACACGCAAATCTCCTGCATTTCCTGTTTTGGTAATGACATCTCCCATACCGTAACCTGTACTTGCTACAAGCTCTTTTTCATTACTTGGTACAAGTATTTGTTCAGGAATTCCTGGAGTGTTACTGCTACCAGCTTTTTCAGCATTCATTTGCTGATTCTCATCACTCTGCACTGCGATTTGTACATTACTATTGCTATGATCACCTAAAGATGAATTCGTTGAAGAAACTTCAGCTATTGCTAACGTTGAGATAGCTGCGGTAGAAGAAGAACCTCCATTAAGTTTATTACTCTTTTTCTCTTTCTTCATAAGTGCCAAGCTTCCTGGATAGTTATCAATTAAGGTTTTCAATAGCCTCAGACTAATAGTGTCTCCACTGAGATAATAATTATTGTTAACAAAAAAAGCAGTACCATGAAGGTTAACTTTTAACCCTTCACCTCTTACATGTCTAGGTAAAGATAGCATCATGGCAAACAAGTTATCAAGTGTGTGAAAGGTTATAAACCCGTCTTCACCAGGTTCAGAATCCTCATAAATTACTACTTTCTGTTCATTACTAGATCCAGAATATTTCATCATTTCAGAAAGTGAAGCATCTTTATGTTTGTTCTTTACTTGTTTAAAATATTGTTCAGCACCATTTGAATGGGTATTTAGAATGAGGTAACTTGGTGCAGTGAATACATTATACAATGCTGTAACAAGGTAAGAAGGATAATAGTATATAGATACACTATTATCAGACTTAAATTGGTCAGGTTCGATATTTGCAATAAGATTGCGATATATGTCTAATAGATGGGCACGCTGTAAAGAACAACGACTAGTTATTACTAATCGTTCACCCACGTGCTTATAACCCATAGAACCAAGCGGTAATGAAGGTATGAAATCTGATTGATTAACTACTCTAATAGTTTTCTTTCCAAGGCGCTCTTCATAAACCTCAGCAGCAGCAGAATCGAAAACCCTTGGAGAAGCAAAAGTTGCAACATGCAAATCTTCTGCACCCTCTCTTACACTTAAACATAGAGCAGCTATGGTGGCAATAGCACCTCCCATACTATGACCTGTAAGGTTAATTTTAAAATCTTTAATTTCTAACTGTTGATCATTAGCATATCCTTTTAATATCTTGTAAACACTTTCCCAAGAATCTTTAAATAAAGAGTAAAAACCTGAATGGATTTTTCCACCTTCAGGCAAAAGCTCACCTGAACTAGTCAAAATCATTTCAGCATCTTTCATGTAGTCAAACCCATTGCGACTACCGCGGTAAACTATAGTTATTTCGTTATCTTTTATAAAAACGTAACCAGCATGTCGATATTGTTTACCATCATTCACGTTATAAAACTGAACAATTTTATATCCTTCTTCCTTAAGTTTAGCTGGAACTCTATAAACCTCAGTTATGGATTAGAAAATAGATAAAAGTATAACTAAGAAGAGGGAAACAGGGTAAACTCGAGTATTTTAGTAATAATAAGAGGTTACCCATGAAGAAAGATATTACAGAACTGTACTGTTGCGTCGAGGATTTTTGTCGTGCGGTAGATGATAATTTTGCAAATAGGTTCTTATCAAACGGCAAAAAACCAACCAGAGTACCAGAAATAGCGCACTCAGAAATTCTAACCATAATCCTATTATACCATAAATCACCATGTAAAAACTTCAAGGCTTTTTATCTTTGTTATCTTCAGTTATTCTATAGATCAGAGTTTTCAAAGCTGCCTTCATATCACAGATTTATTGCCTTAAAGCCGCGAGTTTTGTGGTATTTAGCATTACTTTTGCAATGGTTTTGTGAACAAGCAAAAATGACCGGGATTTCCTACATAGATTCTACTTCAATAGCAGTATGCCATCGAAAAAGAATCTCAAGAAATAAGGTTTTCAAAGGATTAGCAGAGTTAGGAAAGAATACTTACGGCTGGTTTTTTGGTTTTAAATTACATGTAGTAATCAATGAAATAGGTGAAATTCAAGGTGTTACGCTAACCAGAGGTAACGTCGATGACAGAAAACCTGTACCAACTCTAACCAAAAAACTAACTGGACTTTTGTTTGGAGATAAGGGCTATATAAAGAAAGAGCTCTTTGAGAAACTATTCGATAGAGGTCTAAAACTCGTCACTAAAGTGAAAAAAGGTATGAAAAATGCACTGATTTCGCTGAAAGAGAAGATTTTACTAGGGAAAAGATCGATTGTTGAAACGGTTTTTGGCTGCCTAAAAAACAAATTTGAACTTGAGCACACTCGGCATAGATCCACAGTAAATTTCTTGGTACATATTTTTTCTACCCTCATTTCTTATTCAATGCAATCGAAAAAGCCCTGTATTTCTCAGCTTTACTTCGTTGGTTAATCCATAACTGGGGTTATAAGATCTTTCCTCTAACTCAGAAAACTTTTTATTATTAAGATTATAATCACCAACATAATAGCCTACCTTAACAAAATCGATGATCTCTAATAACTTCTCTTGGCTAAATCCTGCAATTTCAGTTTTATTTGGTCCTAAAACACCTGGCCTTCGCTCTTCTTGAATATCAGGTATTTCAAATTCATTTTGTTCTAGATTTGAATCATCTCCATTAGGTTCCTCATTAAACTGACGTTCATCACCAATGTTATCGGTTAAATCCTCAATAGTTCGGTTATCAACATCTTCAAAACATTCCTTAATATCACCTAATAAACTTTTACCATCAGTTTTGTAGTTATTTAATTCTTGAGGAACGGGTAAATGTTTCTTTGCCATTTTCATACTCTACTTTACCATCTTGAGACTTAAGCGTGAACCTTAGCTTACTATCACATTTATATTCTTCCAATTGTTCTGAATCTGGATTTTTTACAACTATAACCTCACTATACTCAACACTTACAGAATTTGCACTATTACAATGAATGCCCATTGTTTTTTCAGGAATTGTTGGTGTTAAATTATACTGAGCAAGTATAGGCTGAATTTGACCATACATCGCAAACTCATACCCCGCTTGATTACAACTAGTAATTAATTCTTCCAGTATGTGATCGTTTGGAACTTCTGCTTTAGCATGCTTGAACATTTCTGTGAAGACTTGCTTTGCAGTTTGGCGGTAATTGTCATCTTTAACTCCTTCACTATGCGTATTGCACTGTTGGCTAACAAATTCCTTATCTATAGCTTGACCATTGATTACAAAACTCATTCTAGGAAGATCTTTATACGCTTGTTTACCAGAATTTACACTGGGATCATTTTTATCAGCTTTTACCTGATCAAGCAAAGATTGTGTCAGCTTAAATTCTAATGTAGTTGTAGAGTCTTGGTCAGGTTGATCTTCAATACCCGAATTCCCAGAATTTTTCCTACTTTTAACTTTATTTTCTTCTGTAGCATCTGCTGCTGGTGGCATGAGCCCAGCAAAAAAACTCCAAGTCATGTCTCCCTCCTACTAAAACAATTTAACTGAGTATAGCACTAAACAGTAATTTTGCCAAGCAAACCTTTTAACCCCAATTTATGGTGTATGGTCCCAAAGAGTGATGAATTGTAAATAAATTAGGAGCACTGGTTACATATAAATTCATAAGGTTTTGAGAGTTTTAAGTCTTTTTGTATAGTCTTGGTTGCACTTTTATGCAGCTCAACATAAGTAAATTTAATCTATAGCAACAAACAAATGCTTATTTTAACTTATTTCTGTTGGCGTTTTATAGTAGTAATTGATGTTAATTCGTTCTAAAATTAGTAGCTTGCTCTGAAGAAACACTATAGTTGTTTTCTCTAAGGTGGGTTTGATATATTTAGAAAAATTATCTATAAGGTTAATATTCAATTTATTTATATTGAAATATACGATTTTATAAAATGACTATTTATGGAAGAACATGGTGGGGTAAGAAGTGGCTACAGTCTTTTGACGGAATAGATTATGATAACCGTCTTCCACGTGGCAGAACTTGTGCTAATACTGGTCGAGCTTTTGGTATTAAAATTAATGGTCACATAGTTACAGCTAAAGTTCATAGCTCAGGATCTTACCCATATCGTGGTTCAAAACCTCAACCATATAAAGTCAAAATTATACTCAATGAATTAAGTTCATCAGAACAACAGACCATTCGTCAAATTATTGAAACTTCACCAGCTATATTAGCTAAATTGATAAATAGACAATTATCAGCCAGCTTGTTTGATAAGCTTAATGATCTTGGGATTAAATTATTTCCTTCAAATTGGCAGGAGATGAATGCAAGTTGTAGTTGTCCTGATTGGGCTATGCCTTGTAAACATATTGCTGCTGTAATTTATCTTATTGCGGCGGAAATTGATAAAAACCCCTTCATGATTTTTAATATTCATAATTGTGATTTATTATCGCTCATTGATGATTTTGGAGGTGGAAAATTAGAAAATGCTCAAAACATTTTAAAGACTGATGATATATTTAAGGCATGTTCTAAAATTAGAATACATAACCAAACAATTTTAAATGATATTGATTTATCAACTATTCCTAACCTTTTTGATTGTATCAGTAGTATTTTAACAGATAATCCACTTTTTTTTGAAAAAAACTTTCATAATATTTTACAGATAGCTTATAAGCACTGGCAAAAGTATCCTACAGGAAGGTTAGTGTACTATCCAGCTTCTAAGAAGGAACTATCGGAAGAGGAGCTATTTATTAAAAGATGGGGAAAAATTCAGAATTGGCAAACATTTCAACTATTCATTAATGATCAGCATTACCTTACTCAAGTGAGCAATGGTACAACTAATTTATTTATGCTAAGTAGAAATGTATTGCAAGATATGGCACGATTTTTAAACGACATTCCTAATTCGTTACTTCACAGGCTTAATCCTGAACTTCGCTTCATGCATATGATTTCACAGTTTGCACATATGCTGATGGAAAAGTCAGCGCTAATACCACAAGTATTACAAAACAAAAAAGGAGAAGTAATAATTAGGTGGATTCCGGCGTTGTTTAATGAATCAGTTAAGGAAATTCATAGCAAGATGTCATCTATTTGTCCGCCTCTATTGATTAAATATCAAGAAATCGCTATGGAACCAGAGGAACAAGTAAATGTTGCTATCTCTCTCATCCTTTTAGGGTATATAAAAGATAACTTTCCTGCACCTCTGGATAAGCATGGAGATAAAGACATCTTTGGATTATTCTTTACTGGAAGACCATACAAGTTTACTGAGTTTAGCAACAAGGAAATACCGCAAGCGATTAATCTCTGGCTTTCACGTCTTTATTTAGCAGATAAACCTTACAAACTCTATCTAATGATAAAAGATTACAATGAAAAATTTGAACTTGAGGTACAGTTATCACCAGATGATGAGAAGTCATTCATAAAGCTGGAAAAAGCACTTTCTAATCAAAACGTAAAGCTTAGTATTTTATCTGATCTTGCACTTTTGTCTGAATATATACCTGAACTAGAAAAGTCGATTGACGATAATAGCACATTATCATTTAATTTAGATAATTTTGCACCATTATTTTTACATATCTTGCCTGTACTAAGAGCAATAGGTATCAAAGTTATTTTGCCGAAATCTTTACAAAAAATCTTAAAACCACAATTAAGTCTTAATTTGTCTACTAAAGATAAAATAAAAGAAGATCGCGAAAGCTTTTTAACTCTTGAAAATTTATTAAAATTTGATTGGAAAATAGCAATAGGTGATAAAAAAATAAGCATTACAGAATTTAAAAAGTTACTAAAAGATTCTCGTGGGCTTGTGCACATTATTGATCATTATGTGCTTTTAGATGATAAAGAGGTAGAGGCTTTATTAAAAAAACTTGATAAATTGCCTGATTATTTGAGTCAAGCAGAACTCATGCAAGCTGCCCTGACAGGTGAAGTGAATGAGGCTAAAGTAGCATTTGATCAGCAGCTTACAGACTTATTTAATAAACTTAATACTTACACACCTGTTACTACACCAAATAATCTAATAGCACAACTGCGCCCATATCAAGAACGAGGGTTTAGTTGGCTTGTACAGAATATAGAAAGTGGGTTTGGTAGCATAATTGCTGATGATATGGGTCTTGGTAAGACTGTACAAGTTATTGCAGCTATTTTATATTGTAAAAATGCAGGATTTTTAAATCGGGATAGAGTTTTGATAGTAGCTCCAACAAGCATATTAAGTAATTGGCAACGAGAGATGGAACGTTTTGCACCAGAATTAAAGCTTTTCATCTATCATGGACAAAATCGAGAATTAGTAAGTGATTACGATGTAGCCATAACATCTTATGGTCTTGCACGTCGTGATAAAAAAGAACTCAACAAAATAAGATGGTTTTTGCTCGTGATTGATGAAGCACAAAATATAAAAAATCCTAATACCGAACAAACCAAAGCAATTAAAGCTATTGAGGCAACACATAAAATAGCAATGAGTGGTACACCTGTTGAGAATAGGTTACTTGAGTATTGGAGCATTTTTGATTTTATCAATAAATCTTATCTTGGTACTCCTAAGCAGTTTAAAAGCAGCTTTGCAACACCAATTGAAAAAGAAAGAGATAAAATTTGTCTAGAAAGGTTTATGAAAATCACTAGCCCTTTTATGTTACGTAGGCTTAAGAGTGATAAAAGCATTATTCAGGATTTACCAGATAAAATTGAGAATAATCGTTATTGTTCCCTCACTTCAGAGCAAACAGCTCTTTATCAAAAGGTTGTTGATACAACTATGGAGAAAATAGAAAAAAGTGAAGGGATTGAACGTAAGGGACTAATCTTTAAACTTATCAATGCTTTAAAGCAAATTTGTAACCATCCATCACAATTTGGCAAGAAAAAGCGTGCGAGTATTGAACAATCCGGTAAAATGCAGATGCTTGAGGAAATATTGATTAGTATTGGTGAAGTTGCAGAAAAATCATTGATATTTACTCAATACACTGAAATGGGTGAGATTATAGCTAGGCTACTTGAAGAAAGGTTTGAATCAAAAGTGCCATTTTTACATGGAGGACTGTCCCGTAAAGCACGAGACGAAATGGTTAATGATTTTCAAAATTCATTCCAATCAAATATTCTTATAGTATCTTTAAAAGCTGGTGGAACAGGGCTTAATTTAACAGCGGCAAACCATGTAATACATTATGATTTATGGTGGAATCCAGCAGTGGAAGCACAAGCAACAGATCGGGCCTATCGTATCGGGCAAGAACGTAATGTTATGGTGTACAGGCTACTTTCAACAGGTACATTTGAAGAGCGTATTGATGAGATGATTCAAAGTAAGAAAGAATTAGCAAACCTAACTATAAGTAGTGGCGAGAGTTGGATTACAGAATTTAACAATGATCAATTAAGAGATTTAGTTAATATAAAAAATGCACTATAATATAGCTGAGTTATTTAATGTAAAGAACCAGATATAGCCCATCTCCAAAGAAAAAAGTTTTTAATTTTTTCAGAAAAAGTCATAAGAAACCCGTTATATATATAGTAGAAGGTTTTCTATCAAAGACACCATTATGAATTATATAGCAGAAAGAAAACATTAGTTTTTTTAATTTATTTTAAATATATCAACAGAATAAAAACTAAGGGGTTGACATAGTGATTAAAATGTAGTAGAGTTACAGTAGAGTATTTTTTCTTAAAAGAAAGAAGATACTAAAACCTTAAATTTCACTTTTCACCTGAACTGACTTTCTTTATTTCTGTATCCGTTCAGCAGAGTGGCAAAATAGGTAGACAAGATAAACCAAAAAGATAATCATAGGGTAAACGTGAGGTAATATGATTGATCTAGAAGAGCTCTGCAAAAATTTACAGCAAAAAATAGAGAAGTTGGAAGTAGAAGTAGAAAACTTAAAAGCAGAAAATAAAGCCCTGAGGATAGAGAATGCGTAATAGTGTAGGTTGTCAAATTGATTACATGATTCAAACAAGGTTTAACACTCTCTACATTTGCGAAATCAAATTTTCAAAAAATAAAATCGGTCATTCAATAATACAAGAAGTACAAAAGAAAATAGATACACTAAAGCGTCCAAAAGGCTTTTCATGTCGTCCAGTCCTTATCCACGTTAATGATGTAAGTGATGATGTTATAGATAGTGATTACTTTTCAAACATAATTGATTTTGGAGAATTATTGAATTGTAAGTGATGTTTTTTGTGCTCTACCTGACTTAAAAAAATAGTAGTTTCTACAGTTATTCTTAAGTTTATAACCCCAGTTATGGATTAACCAACGAAGTAAAGCTGAGAAATACAGGGCTTTTTCGATTGCATTGAATAAGAAATGAGGGTAGAAAAAATATGTACCAAGAAATTTACTGTGGATCTATGCCGAGTGTGCTCAAGTTCAAATTTGTTTTTTAGGCAGCCAAAAACCGTTTCAACAATCGATCTTTTCCCTAGTAAAATCTTCTCTTTCAGCGAAATCAGTGCATTTTTCATACCTTTTTTCACTTTAGTGACGAGTTTTAGACCTCTATCGAATAGTTTCTCAAAGAGCTCTTTCTTTATATAGCCCTTATCTCCAAACAAAAGTCCAGTTAGTTTTTTGGTTAGAGTTGGTACAGGTTTTCTGTCATCGACGTTACCTCTGGTTAGCGTAACACCTTGAATTTCACCTATTTCATTGATTACTACATGTAATTTAAAACCAAAAAACCAGCCGTAAGTATTCTTTCCTAACTCTGCTAATCCTTTGAAAACCTTATTTCTTGAGATTCTTTTTCGATGGCATACTGCTATTGAAGTAGAATCTATGTAGGAAATCCCGGTCATTTTTGCTTGTTCACAAAACCATTGCAAAAGTAATGCTAAATACCACAAAACTCGCGGCTTTAAGGCAATAAATCTGTGATATGAAGGCAGCTTTGAAAACTCTGATCTATAGAATAACTGAAGATAACAAAGATAAAAAGCCTTGAAGTTTTTACATGGTGATTTATGGTATAATAGGATTATGGTTAGAATTTCTGAGTGCGCTATTTCTGGTACTCTGGTTGGTTTTTTGCCGTTTGATAAGAACCTATTTGCAAAATTATCATCTACCGCACGACAAAAATCCTCGACGCAACAGTACAGTTCTGTAATATCTTTCTTCATGGGTAACCTCTTATTATTACTAAAATACTCGAGTTTACCCTGTTTCCCTCTTCTTAGTTATACTTTTATCTATTTTCTAATCCATAACTGAGGTTTATAGAGTTTGCTAACATTAGTATCTTTAGCTTTACAAGAAGGGAATGGAGCCAAAACAATCTCTCTACTACAATACCATTCTTTAAAACGTTTTTAAGGGCTGTTATAGCGTAATTGACGATCTAAATATATTGCTTTCATCAAAAGCTCACACAACCTCTTTTAAATCCAACAACCAGTTATTTCCAAAATGGAAAGATCTCAAATAGCGAAGAAGCTGCTGTAAAAGATATAGCTGGTTTTCAAAGCTCTTTAATTCCTTAGCTGCCTTAAAATTATTTTAACTTTTTTTCAGAAAATCCCGGAAAAAGTGGTCGGTATATATTAGTATAGGGGCATTGAGTGTAGATGTGCTTCAAACACAAAAGTCGGCAAACAAACCGGCTGGGCTATTCTCAAAGACGGAGTAATTCAAAGTGGGAGTGAAAACTTTCATGGTAGCCGTTTCAGCGGAGGTGGAATGCACTTCTTAAATTTTCGTATGTGGCTCAATGAGATGAGGGAAAGATTTTCAGATATTGAAGCAGTGTATTTTGAAGAAGTAAGAAGACATTTAGGCACTGACGCTGCGCATTGTTATGGTGGTTTTTATGCCGTTCTGACTGCTTGGTGTGAAGTATAATGCACCCCATAAATTAGACCAAAAAAAATTGGTTAATCCGAGTAAAAAGGGAAAAGAAAAGAATGGAGTATAGTATGAGAACAAAAAAGCAGAGTTAAAAGCAAAGATAGCTTTGGAAGCAATAAAAAATCAAAAGAGCACAGCAGAGATATGTAGTAATACCATCAACAAATTTATATGATTGGCGTGATAGAGTATTAGCAAGATTGAAAGACATAAACTCAAACCCTGTAAGCAAAAAACCACTTGCACCACCAGTACCTCCTAAAAATTATACGGAAAAAGTTACGCAAAATAGAAATAATAATATTATTGAAAGAGGAGGTTGAAGATTCGTATAATTTCTTGTATATCCGGTTCATGGCACATTGTTTCAACTTTACACTTCTTTAACCACTGTGCTAAATTATGAAGATCTATTGTAAAGCAGCCAAATCAATATAATAGAATGCACTAAGCTTTAAGCATAGAAACCACTTTATCGTAACTTGGCAATGATTTAATTTCTCCAATTGCAGCTAGAGTGGTTTTTTCATGCTGAGATAACAATTCTTTTGCTGCTTTTTTTACGTTAGCAGTGGTAACTGCACTAATTTTTTCTATTAATTCACTTTTACTGATATATTTATTATAGTTACCGTAGTAGTGTCCCAATGTTTCAGCACGTGAGCTCACACTTTCGCGCGACATTAAAATTTGGGATTTTACTCGCTCTTTCACTCTATTTACTTCTTCTTCCTTTAGATCATCTGTAGACAACTTCTTCAACTCTGTCGTTATAGATTTTAAAAGCTTATCTAAGTTACTACTATCTGTGCCAGTAAAAATGGAAAACATCCCTGTATCAGTGTAGCTGGAATTAAATGAGTAAACAGAGTAAGCCAGCCCCTGCTTTTCCCTTACTTCCTGGAACAGACGTGATGACATTCCGCTCCCTAATATAGAATCAAGCACTTGAAACGTGTGATATTTATCGTCATAACGAGAAACACTAGGTAGACCAATTAGCAAGTGCACCTGATCTAATTTACGATGTTCTAAATACTCACCACCAGTACAGCTCGCATTTTGGCTTTTTTTCAGCTCTTTAGAATGAATCTTTGAGAGAAAATCTTTGGTTAATGCAACAACTTCTTCATGTTCAACATTTCCTGCAACGGCAAATAGCATATTCTCGCCAAAGTAATGTTCATTTATGTAATTATCTAAATCTTCTCGAGTAAAAGATTTTACAGTATCTTGCGTGCCTAAGATTGACCTACCAAATGGTTGACCTTTATAAGCTGCCTCAAAATATTTGTCGAAAATAATGTCACTTGGTGAATCATTAGTTTGAAAAATCTCTTGTATTACAACGCCCTTCTCACGTTCCAATTCATCTTCTGGAAACGTAGAATTCATCAATATATCTATTAATATATCAATACCAGTTTTGATGTCCTTCTTGAGAACTTTTGCATAATAGGTGGTGCTTTCCCTACCAGTGCTGGCGTTGAAAACCCCACCTATGTCGTCAAAAGTTTTTGCAATTTCAAACGCAGTTCTTGTCTTCGTTCCTTTGAAAGCCATGTGTTCTAGAAAATGGGATATTCCATTTTGATTTGCACTTTCTGCTCTACTGCCAACACCAACTCGTATGCTTAAAGTTACTGAATCAACATCACGCACCTGCTCAGTTATTATGCGCAGACCATTATCTAATTTCGTTACCTGAGGTGTATTCATCTTATGCATTCTCTTTTAAATTTTCTTCTGCAAAATCCCAATTAATCAAATGATCAAGGAAAACTTTTATGTAGTCAATTCTACGGTTTTGACAATCTAAATAATAGGCGTGCTCCCAGACATCCATAGTGAGTAATGGAACTTGGCCATAAATTAATGGCAAATCTGCATTTGGAGTTTTGGTGATTTTGAGCTTTCCTTTTTCAAGCACTAACCATACCCATCCACTACCAAATTGGCTTACTCCATGATTGGAGAATTCTTCATAAAATTTATCAAAGCCACCGATATCGTCTTGAATTTTTTTTGCTAGAAGACTACTATCCTTAGGCTTACCACCACCATTTTTTTTCATTGAATTCCAATAAAAAGTGTGGTTCCAAACTTGCGCTGCGTTATTGAATATGGGAACTTTATCGCTATTACCATGCACTTTTGTTATTAATTCCTCAATTTTCACATGTTGATAATCTGTATCTTTAACTAACTCATTAAGTTTATTTAAATACCCTTTATGATGTTTGTCATAATGAAAATCCAAGGTTTTTGCAGATATGTAAGGTTCTAAAGCTGTTTTATCATATGGTAATTCAGGTAAAGTAAAACTCATAAAAACCTCTTTATTTTTGACCTACTTGGATGGTAGGGCAATATATGCTTTTGTGCAACATATAATTAATAGCTAAAACATTTAGGTATCTATTGCATTATTCTAAGTTTTATATCACAATAATGATTATTATATAAGCCATAGAAACGGATTGAATGCAAAAACTTCCTTGACAAACTCTGCCAGCCCCCTTATCATGAAACTGAAGGTATTCAGTTATCTTCATCTGTGCAGATTAAACAGCAAGAAAACAACGTAGTTGGCGTCTTATTTTTAATTTTTTGCACTATGTGCACCTTATGTCTTCACAACATTTCTGGGTTTTCAAGCTGAAACGCGCTTATAAGTCGTTTAAGACAGTATAGTACGCCAATTTGCAGGATTAGGAAGTGAACACTAATTACCACGGGGTTTCTTTTGCCTTTATTTTCTGCTTAGTAAATTTCTTAAATATTTTAGCTAAGGTTAGTTGCACTTAAAAGCAGCTAAATTGCAGCGTTTAAGACTTTAAAAACGCCAAATACTGAAAATAGAAAATGACCAGGGCTTCTTTTGCCTTTTTTTCCGTTTGGTAAATTTCTTAATGTTTGTAGCTAACATATTTGAGAGTAACTTCTGCTAGTAGGGTGTCATCCGAGTAGCCCTCTTCTTGTCATCCCAGTGCGTGACACTGGGATCCAGTTTTCCATATAATCTCATCGAAAATGTTGTAACCACTTTCTGTGCTAGTTTGCTTGCTTACAAGCAAACTTTTCTGGATCCCAGTGTCTGGGCACTGGGATGACAGAAGAAGGAAGCACTGGGATGACAGGAGAAGGTATTAGGATGACACCGTCATAAAGTAAAATGAGATCCCAGTGTCACGCACTGGGATGACAAGAAAGGGGCTACTTAGATGACAAGAGAAAGGCTACTTAGATGACAAGAAAGGAGGACTGCTATTTATAGCTAACCCAAGAAAGGTTTTCCTACGTGCGGTATCTCAGCATAGATTCCGCTAACAAGTAGCAGAATGACGAATTTTTGTTTTTCAAATTATCGGTAAACCTAAGTCACTTTAGCTATAGCGCGCAGCGGCATAAACTCAAATCACTTCAAATTTCAATCCAAAGAGGTATCATTATGTCAAACAACTTCAATTTTAAAGAATTTTTTAACCACTATGAAACAAATAGTACGACAGATGATATACAAAGGTATTATTTGCTGTGGAAATCAGTAATAGCTCAGGCGATGATTGATGCAGCAAGTAACTGTAAAAAAACAGAAAGCTTGGTAGAAAAACGTAAGGCAATTTCTTGGTTGTCAGACTTTAGTCAAGATTTTGTACACACATGTGCACTGGCTGATTGTGATCCAACATATGTAAAAAATAAAATACAGCCAATCTTAAAAAGCCTTACTAAATAAAGCCTTTTCAATGAGGTTTACTCCTTTTACCGAAAAAAATATCATGCAATCTCCTATCTATAGTTGCCTCTATATCTTTGATTAATAGCTGCTTTATCATGTTTACTTTTCGCTTTGCATCTTGAGCGTGATGCTCATTATTGTTACCGTAACTACTGTTATTATTCTTATTACTATGACTATTGCCACTTGGTATACTACTGTTACTACCCTTTTTTCTTCTTGCAATTATGAACCTGAGTATCTGTTGCTTTAAAAAGGACTTCCAGCCTGTGCTAAGGAACAACTTATAGAGAAAATGCGGAGTAAGAAACGCCACTAATATTCGAATAGAAATTCCGTAACCGAGGTCTTCCCTATTTTCATAATACCACTTGCAATATTGAAATAAATGGTAAAACGCATTTTTGAAAGAGCCAAATTCTACAGCATACCAAAAACCATTGCTGAGAAACATCAGCACAATGCTGAACGTGTAAAGATACATTGTGCAGAGAAACAGCTTTACAACTATATCTTTCAAGCTGCCTAGTATATAATTAAATAACCTTAATTTATAGAAAAGTGATATCATTTCACACCCACTTCAATATGGCTGGGGTGGAAGGATTCGAACCTTCGCGTGGCGGTATCAAAAACCGCTGCCTTACCACTTGGCTACACCCCAATACTACTTACATCAATAACACTATTAGCCCAATTAGTAAAAGATTTATTTGCTTTTTCTATGGGCATCACAGCAATAGCTGGCTGATCGTAAGAATGCATTGCTTCGATTTTTTCTACAATTTTATCAACTTGATCATTTTTGCTTTTCATAATTGCTACTACTTCACAACTACTATCAATTTCACCCTTCCATAAATACAGAGAATTCACTTCAGTTACACATACAATTAACTTCTCGTTTAACAATTCTTCAGAAATAGTTTTAGCCTCATTTAAATTTGAAAAAGTTGAAAACTAAACTATTCATTAGAATTTATATAAACACATTGCTACTATACTCTACTGAGATTTATTCATCAAGAGAAAATAGATTAGATTTTTCTGTTATTCCAGCACTCTCTTCTGTCATCCCAGTGTCCTCTTCTTGTCATCCCAGTGCCCAGACACTGGGATCCAGAAAAGTTTGCTTGTTCATAAGCAAACTAGCATGGAAAGTAGCTGATCTTACACTAAATGAATGTTTTTGATGAGGTTGCATAGAAGCTGGATTCCAGTGTCAAGCACTGGAATGACACCCTTTTTGGGTCCTTTAAGTAGCCTATATGATGTCATCCCAGCGCCCAGACACTGGGATCTCATTTCTTAATTTCACAATACAAATCATTCCAAATTGCACCTATTTGCAAATATATAAATATAATAATTTTGCATAAAAACTTAGATCCCAGTGTCACGCACTGGGATGACAAGAGAGGGTGCTGGAATGACAGAGGATAATGTAAAAACTCTAATTGTAAATTTAAGTCGACTATAGTCAAAAACAAAAAAGGATGTTACTCAACGAGTAACATCCTTTTGGAGAAGGTAGAAGTTTTACTTATTACACTGTTCCTGGAGTTGCTGTAGCTCTTGAGTTGACAGGTTCTGCACTAGGTTGATCTAGAGATGCGTGTCGTTTTGCCAACTTTTCTTCGAGTTCTCTGTCAAATTCTTCTTTTAAAGGAAGAACTTGTTTTCTTGTTAGCGTAGAAGAACCAGAACCCATTCCACTGTCAGTAGAATTACTGTGAGTGAGAGTTCTGTTACTCAAACTATCCAGGTTTTGCTCCACAATAGGATCACTGAGAACATCTTCACTGAAAGAACTTTGTCCATTTAAGTTAGTCAATGAGGCGCTTCTAGGTGGCTTTGGTGGAGCAACTGGAGTAAGCTTAGGAGAAGCATTTAAGATATTAGATGAATTGCTTCTACGGACTGTTGCAAAGTTCTGAGAATCTGAATCAGAGACAGTAGCAGTACTTTCAGTTCCTATAGAATTTAGCGAACTGCTTTTTGACAAGCTGTTTTCAATAGATTGCGTTGAACCTTTTCTACTTTTACCATGTTTCTCTGCTACTCTATTAAGATTCTCTATACAGTTAGAAAGTTTATGCTCTGTTTTGCATTCTTTAACAATCCTCTTAACTTCATCATGATATTCAGAGAAAATTTCATAGAGACTGTTATCATCTTTAGACAACAAATTTTGCAACTTCTTAGCGTCTAATTTATTGACAAAATCTATTTGCTGTTTCAACTGATTGATCAACTGGTCCTTTTTGGCACTTTGTTGACCATCAACAGAATAAGCTTTCTCTAATATTTTTTCTCCCAATTTAGAAAATATTTCCTTAGTTAAAGCAGAGTTATTCACGGCTTTGTCTTCAAGAACTTCCTTAATAAACATCTCCTTTACACTATTGAAATTCCTTGTTTTTTCTTCTGTTTTCAAAACAACAGTTTGACCTTCATTACCTATTGAATATGGGATGCCGTCTAAACTAGACATGCTCGCACCACCATTACTCATCTTTCTCCCAAATTTTTGAACGCCATCCCCCATTGCTCTTAATGCAGAACTAGTTCCCTCTCTTGTTGCTTGTCCCACAGAACTCACAGCTTCTTTTACTGAGTCCCTAACATGCACAGCACCATCTCTAACTTTTCCTGCAGCGTATGTTGACGCGTCCTTAACTTTCCCAGTAGTATATTTCGCCCCATCAACTGTTTTTTCTGCAGCATATTTGAAGCCTTCTTTTATTTGTGCTCTATATTTCCACATTGCATAAGAAGCACCAACCAAAACAATAGCTCCTACTACTGCTCCAATTACAATTCCAGCTATTGGTACAGCAGCTGTTCCTGCGGCGACTGTAGCTGTTCCTGTAGTTGAAAAAGCAGAAGCAATTGCTGACCAGTTGGTTGCAACAAGATAAGATATGAAGCCAATTGCTCCCAACCTAAAAATACCACGGTCCAATCGACCCTGCTTTTGTAATGATTTTATTTCTTTCCCCAATGATTCTATTTTTTGTTTTAATAAATCCTCTGAAGAAGGCGTAGAATTATTTTGTTGTTGAAGTTGTTGTATTTCAACAACATTTGAATTTGTTTCATTATTAGGTAACATTTTAAACCTCACTATTAATTAAATATATTATATTGTACACCCTCGATTCTTAAGTTAGTGTTAATTTGGCTGCGAACGTTTATTTATTTAAGAATAATTTTGCTTGACGTGTTTTTTGGTAGTGTGGAAAATTAGGCTAAGAAGCTGCAGCATTTATGAGGCATAGAAAAAGGACACTCATCTTCTTAGCTGTTACAACTTTAATAATAATAGCTTTACTATTTAAGTATAATCTTCATTTTCACGAAGACGTAATGCACCTAAAGAGTGACAATAAAGAATTCAAAAAAAAGCCAGAAAATTCCATAGAGTCAACCATACTACATAGAGAAAAGGAAGTGTATGATCATGTTTTTCACCCTGACAATTAATTTGTAAATAAAATAGTTTTGCATTTTCTTATAAGATAAGTAATATTAGCGTATTAATTATAGAATCAATCATTATGTTTGATGAGAATAATCCTTGGAATCTGGGAAAGAAACCGGTAGGTCCCAATAGTGAAGATATTTTAAGTAAAGCTGTATCTGATATAAGGTGTTTTTTTACTGGCTTAACCAGGAATAGGGGCAAAAAACCTTATTTTATCATTTTCATTATTTTGCTGTTCTATGCTTGCACTGGCTTTTATATTGTCCATCCTAGTGAGGAAAGTATAGAACTTACCTTTGGTAAATATTCTAATACGGAAACACCTGGTTTGCGTTATCACTTCCCCTACCCTATTGGCAAGGTTTTTAAAGTGAACGTTAAGGAAGTAAATCGTGAAGAAATTGGGGTAAGCGGTTCTTATGGCCGAGATACAGATCGCGGCGAAGGTGTGATGCTAACTGGAGATGAAAATATAGTCAACGTTAACTTTGAGGTTCAGTGGCGCGTTAGAGATGCTAAGGACTATTTATTCAAAGTGCGGGATTACAAACCCGGTTTCAGTGTTAAAAATGCTGCTGAAAGTGCCATGAGAGAAATAATAGGTAAAAACACGATCTCTTTTGCACTTGGTCAAGGCAGACCAGAAATTTCTAGAGATACTAGAATTCTATTGCAGCAGATTCTTGATGGATACCAAATGGGCATAGAGATTTTATCTGTTCAAATGAAAAAAATTGATCCACCAGAAAAAGTAATCAGTTCGTTTAGAGATGTACAAAGTGCTCGTGCAGACAAAGAGCGTACTATAAACGAAGCATATGCTTATAGTAATGATATTATACCTCGAGCAAAGGGTGAAGCAATAAAGATAAAATTAGATGCACAAGCATATGAAAATGAAGTAATAAATGAAGCAAAAGGTAATGCAAACCGCTTTTTATCTCTTTATGAGGAATATAGACAAAATCCTTCTCTCGTTAAGAATCGTATTTATCTTGAAACTATGGAAAATATTTTCAGTAAGGTAGACAAAGTTGTTGTAACTGATGATCTGAAAGGTATGTTTTCTTATTTACCTCTTACAAATTTAGGGAAATAACTATGAGTAGTAATATTAAAATTGTTTTTGTTTCTGTATTTGTTGTTTTATTGATTGTTTTATTTAATTCAATATTTGTTGTGCAAGAAACAAAGCAAGCGATAGTTATACAACTCGGTAAAGTTGTAAGAGATGTTAGGGAAAGTGGTTTATATTTTAAGTTACCATTCATAAACAGTGTAGAGTTTCTTGATAAAAGAGTTTTAGATTTAAGTCCTGATAAGATCCCAAGGGAAGTGATAACAGCGGATCAAAAACGTATTATAGTAGATGCGTATGCAAAATATAAAATAACAAATCCTGTTACTTTTTACCAGGCTGTGAGGAATGAATCAGGGCTGGTTAGAAGGTTGTATCCGGTTATAGAAGCACACATAAGAGAAAATATAGGCAGATTTTCGTTGATTAGTTTGTTGAACGAAAAAAGATCAGAGGTTATGCAATTGATTCAGCGTGGAGTTTATTCTGAAGCTGAAAAATTTGGCATAGAAATAATAGATGTAAGAATTAAGAGAGCAGATTTACCAGAAGAAAATAGTTCTGCAATATTTCGCCGTATGCAAACTGAAAGGGAAAAAGAAGCAAAAGAAATTAGAGCAGAAGGAGAGCAAGCGGGGCAGGAAGTTAGATCAAAAGCTGATAAATTAAAAAGGGAAATTATCTCCAGTGCAGTAAAAGAATCGTATGAAATAAGGGGCCGTGGTTATGCTGAAGCAACCAGGATTTATAATGAAGCATTTAAGGTTGATGAAGAGTTTTTTAACTTTTATCGCTCTATGAGCGCTTACAGTAAATCATTTGCCGAAAATAATACTAAATTTGTACTTTCACCAAACAATAACTTTTTAGATATTTTAAATAAAGGATGGAAATAGTTTATGAAAAGTAAGGCATTTATTTTATCTATATTTGCATATTTTTTAATTGCGTTTTCTTCGCATGCTAATATGTTTGATTGGAGTACAAAAAAGGTTGCTGATCCTGCATGCAGCTGTGGTCAAGGACTTGCTGATCTAGTAGAGGAACTCATTCCTGCAGTTGTAAATATTTCAAGCGAACAAATCGTCAAACAAGAAAATAACAGCAGAACTAGAGTTCCACCTATGCCAAGAAATAATTTTTTTGATGATTTTAGAGAGTTTTTTGAGCACTTTGATCAGTTTTTTATGGATAGGGGCCCTAGTGTTAACAAAGAGGTGGTATTGCTTGGGTCTGGATTTATTATAGATAAAAGTGGAACCATAGTAACCAATTACCACGTTATTAAAAACGCCCAAGATATCACAGTTACTATGAATGATAATACTTATTTCAAAGCAGAAGTTTCAGGCTATGATGCAAAAACTGATCTTGCTGTGCTTAAGATTAAAGCTGACAAAGATCTTCCTTTTGTTGCATTTGGTGATTCTGATAAAGCAAGAGTTGGTGATACAGTTATTGCAATAGGTAACCCATTTGGTTTGGGTGGCTCTGTAAGCACAGGAATTATATCTGCAAGGTCCAGAGACATTAGTATCGGCACTATGAATGAATTTATTCAAACCGACGCTGCAATTAATAGAGGCAACTCCGGAGGGCCATTATTTGATTTAAATGGAAAAGTTATAGGTATTAACACCGCTATCTATTCGCCATCTGAGTCTGGCGGTAACGTGGGTATAGGCTTTGCTATACCATCTAATTCAGCTATGTCAATTATTGACACATTAAAAAGTGGCAAAAAAATAAAACATGGTTGGCTTGGTGTGCAAGTTCAGCCTATAACAAAAGAATTTGCTGAGTCTTTGGGTTTAAAAGATACAAAAGGTGCACTGGTTGCAGGTATAGTAAAGGATAGCCCTGCAGAAAAAGGTGGAATTAAGGTGGGTGACGTATTATTAGAATTTGATGATAAAAAAATTGATAGAATGACACAACTGCCTCAAATGGTTTCAAGAACTGAACCTGGAAAAAAAGTACAAATTAAGTTACTTAGAAATGGTAAAGAGGTCAATATTAAGGTTGTGATTGAAGAATCTGCAAATGATGGTCAAAGTAATAATCAAGAAGAAAATAAATCAACATCCGATTACATAACTGGTTTAACCGTTTCAAATCTGCCAAAAGAATCAAAAGAAAGTAATCCTACAAAAGGTGTGATAGTTACCAATGTAGATAGTAACAGTAATGCCACGCTGCGTGGTATTAAAAAAGGAGACATTATTATCCAATTAGATGGAACCGATATAGAAAATACTAATGATTTTCAAAAACAAGTTGATTCAGCAGTAAAGAAAAACGGTAAAGATTCAATAATGTTGCTCATTTACCGCAATGGAAATCAGTTTTTCACTTCAATAAGGTTGAAGAAGTAATTTTATTCACTAAATTTACAAAACAGTAGTGTTGTAAGCTCGCTACTGTAACACTTCAATCTTATAAAATAAATAAAAATCTACACTAGATTTCTTGCATAACCATATAAAAAACCAAAGGATGTCATCCCAGTGCCCAGACACTGGAAACTTCACTGTAAATGAGCACACTGAGCAGCTGTATAATAAAAACTGGATTCCAGACTGGAATGACAGAAGAAGGAGACATTGGGATGACATCATATGGGTCTGCGTACACTCTCTACTTTTATCATTTGTAAACTTAATATCAATCATGAACTTTCTAAAATTTATTGAACTATGCTTTCAAACGGTGGTGCCGGGATGTAAGTATAATGATTATCAGTACATAAAAGTCATAGCAGATAGGCTGGAAGCGGCGAGTGCAGGTGAAGTGAGGCGAATAATATTCAATATGCCTCCGCGTTCAATGAAGTCCATATGTGTAAGTGTTGCATGGCCCGCATGGATACTGGGAAATCAGCCAACTGCAAGAATAATAGTTGCAAGTTATTCTCGGCTGCTCAGCGAAAAGCACTCGCTTGATACGAGGTGCATAATGCAATCCAATTGGTATAAAGAGCTGTTTCCAGAGGTGAAATTATCTAAAGACCAGAACACTAAATATAAATTCCAAACAGTGCAGAGAGGATACAGAATCGCAACGTCCGTTGGAGGGACGTTAACCGGTGAAGGTGGAGATTTCATCATTGTGGATGATCCACTAAGTCCCGCTCAAGCTTTGAGTGAAACGTTTAGAAAGCCTGCCACAAACTGGTTTGACCAGACTCTAGTAACCAGGCTCAACGATAGAAAAAAAGGGATAATTGTTCTTGTGATGCACAGGCTACACCTGGAAGACTTAACTGGGCACCTCTTATCCAAGCCAAAAAACATATGGCATCACATTTGTTTGCCAATGATTTCTGAAAATAAGGAGGTTATTTATTCAATTAATAACCATACTGGTGTCATTCCAACCCCCCCTCCTGTCATCCCAGTGCCCAGACACTGGGATCCAGAAAATTCAACCGCAAAAGACTGGATTCCAGCATCAAGTGCTGGAATGACACTACCTGCAAGAGTATTATACTCAAGAGAAGAAGGTCAGTTGCTATATCCCCTGGAGGGAGGAAGAGAAGAAGTTGAGATGATAAAAGTTGAACTCGGGAGTTACGCTTTTGCTGCTCAATATCAACAAAATCCTCTGCCGCTTTCAAGCGGTATAATTAAACAAGAGTGGCTAAAGCGCTATAAAAATTTCCCTGATAATCTCTCACATGTAACGCAAAGCTGGGACACTGCAGTTTCAACAAACGATTCCAGCAACTTTAGTGTCTGCACCACCTGGGCAAAAATAGATAATAAATTCTATTTACTTGATGTATATCGAGCAAAGCTTGAGTACCCAAAGCTTAAAGAGCAAGTTCTGTCACTAGCTGCAAGATGGATGCCACACGCAATTTTAATCGAAGCAAAAACAAGTGGTCAACAATTAACACAAGAGCTAAAGGCAAATAGCGATCTACCAATTATTGAAATAGTGCCACACAATGACAAGCTCACTCGATTTTATCAAATTGTTCCAATTATAGAGTCTGGCAGGGTTTTTCTGCCACAGCAAGCGGTATGGCTCAATGATTTTGAGTATGAGATTTTAATGTTCCCAGAAGCCCGTTATGATGATCAGGTGGATAGTACCGTGCAATATCTGCAATGGACAAGAAAAACTAACACCAATGCCTTTAGAGTCAGAGGCTTTGGCTCCAACTCTAATAAAACGCTTAGGTGGCTGAGAGCAGTGGATTAGATTAATACCAAGTATCTGTTTAGAGGAGTGGCTAATGTGCAAATATTGAAGCAAAGTGCGTGACACACAGCTGTACGAACATTGCAATATGGTACATAGTAAACGATGTCATTCCAGTGCTTGACAATGGAATCCAGCTTTTTCATAATCATCAAAATGTTGTATTTTAACATAAAACGGCTACTTTTATGCTTACCAACTTAATAAAATTCCTGGATCCAAGTGTCAAGCACTGGGATGACACCATTTGTTGTAAACTCACTTTTACTCTATGGTCTTGCCGCTATCCTGAACGGATACAATACCAAACTTCGTTATTGGGAAGACAAAACGGATACCTCTATGTTACCTATTTTTTTTGCCACTCCTCTGAACAGATACTCTTAATCTAGTGCTTCAATGCTTCCGACATAAGGAAAGTATCATCTTTATTTTCTATAGAGGAAGGCTCACTATTTTGATTATCACTATCAATTGGAGTAGTAGGGTGTATTAAAGCAATTTTCATAACTTCATCAATATTCTTAGCAAAAACTACGTTGATCCCTTCTTTGATGCTTGCCGAAATCTCTTGCATATCTTTCTCATTTTCACTTGGTATAATCACAGTTTTGATTGATCCTCTGAGCGCTGCAAGCAATTTTTCTCTTAAGCCCCCAATAGCTAAAACTCTACCGCGCAATGTTACTTCGCCTGTCATAGCAACATTTTTGTTAACTGGTATATTTGTCATAAGAGAAACAATAGACGTACATACTGCGCCGCCAGCAGAAGGGCCATCTTTTGGCACAGCACCCTCAGGTACATGCAAATGTATATCATTATTTTGGAATTTTTCGGGCTTTATACCAAAGAACAAACAATTTGATCGAATATAACTATACGCAGCTTTTATAGATTCTTGCATAACCTCTCCAAGCTTTCCTGTGTATTTTATTTCTCCCTTGCCTGGAATTAGGACTGATTCTATCATCAAAATATCACCACCTGTTTCAGTATAAGCAAGCCCAGTTACTACTCCCACTAAACTCTTATTTTCTGCAATACCAAAGGTATATTTACGTACTCCTAAATAATCTTGTAAATTGTCAACCTCTACGGATATTTTCTTACTTTTATCAGTCAATATTTCTTTAACTGCCTTTCTCATGAGCTTTGCAAGCTCCCTTTCCATACTCCGCACACCACTCTCACGTGTATATAAACGTATCAACTCGTATAACGCCTCATTAGTTATGTCCCATTCCTTCTGATGTAAACCATGCTCCTTCTTTAACTTAGGAATAAGGTGGTGTGTAGCAATACTGATTTTTTCATCTTCAGTATACCCGGACAATTGTATAATTTCCATCCTATCACGCAAAGGATGTGGTAAATTTAAGCTGTTTGCCGTAGCTACAAACATTACACTTGAAAGATCAAACTCAACTTCCAAGTAATGATCCGTAAAGTGTTTATTGTGCTCAGTATCTAAAACCTCAAGTAATGCAGATGCAGGATCGCCACGCGAATCAGAACCCATCTTATCTATTTCATCAAGCAAAAAAAGCGGGTTGCATGAATTAGCTTTTTTCATGTGTTGAATGATTTTACCAGGCATTGAGCCAATATAAGTTTTCCTATGCCCTCGTATCTCGGACTCATCACGCACACCACCAAGGGCTATGCGAACAAAATCTCTTCCTACTGCTTTTGCCATAGACTGAGCTAAAGAAGTTTTACCAACACCTGGCGGTCCAACCAAGCAAAGTATAGGACCTTTTATCTCTTTTACTCTTTTTAATACCGCTAAAAATTCTATTATTCTATCTTTTACTTTCTCTATGCCATAATGATTTTCATCTAAGATTTTTTTAGCTGCATTTAAGTTAATTTTTGCATCTTTGTACTTTCCCCATGGCAAATCAAGCAACCAATGCAAGTAACTAGATATAACTGTAGCTTCAGGAGAAATGGGGTTCATTTTCTTATATCTCTTCAAATCAGTTATAGCTTTCTCTCTTGCTTCCTGAGAAAGCTTTGTTTCATTTATCTTTTTTTCAAATTCATTGAGTATATTCCCTTCATCACCATTCTCAAATTCGCCTAATTCTTTCTGTATAGCTTTCAATTGCTCGTTAAGGTAGTAAACTTTCTGAGTGCTTTCAACTTGCGATTTAATTGTCTTATATAAACGGTTTTGTGCGTTCAAAATACTTATTTCTCTCTCAATAAAAGCAAAAGCTTTTTTCAAACGCTCTTTTGGGTCATAAGCCTCAAGTATGCTTTGTTTGTCTGATACTTTTATATTTAAATGTGAAACTACCGTGTTTACAAGTTGATCAACTTCTTTGATTTGATCAATGGAGTTAATGACAATCTCGGGCTGATTTTTCTTGTTTAGCTTACACCAGCTATCGAATGCATCTACAACAGACCGCTTTAAAGCCTCTAAATCGATATTGCCTTCATCTTCTTCATATTCATAATGACTGTCTAACTCTACCCTGGCTTGTAATAAAGCATGAGAGCTAATATATTCTACAACTCTTCCCCTTCTTATCCCCTGGATTATAACTTTTACTGCATTGTCAGGCAATTTTATTAATGGTTGTATAATGTTTGCTAACACACCTACTTCATAAAGATCTTCAGGCTCTGGATTATCAACAGAGCCATCTTTCTGTGCTACAAGAAAAATCTCATTTTGGTGACTACTACTACTTATTGCATACTCTAGTGCATTAACAGATTTTTCTCTGCCTATGAATAAAGGCACCATTATACTTGGAAAAATTACTAAATCTCTTAAAGGTAATACTGACAATGCAGTAAAACTAGAGCTCACAACACGTTCAATGTTCATAATATATGCCTCAAATTAATCATTAACCGTTATAACATTGCCATTATTGTTATGATTAACCGTTGCTTTTCCTAACTCTACCATTTTCTTAGTGATTACTATAGTGCTACCTTCAAAGCCCCCATTTCCGGCTGTATACATAATGTCAAGCAAAAGTGACTCTAAAATAGCACGTAACATTCTTGCACCTGTTTTATAGCTTATAGCCTTTTTAGCAATAGCTGATATTGCTTCATCTGAAAACTCAAGGTTTACTTTGCTAAATGCAAGCAATGCTTTGTACTGTTTTATTAGCGCATTCCTTGGCTCTGTCAACACATGTACTAAATCTTCATGGTCCAACTCATCTAAAACAGCAGTTATTGGAACCCGCCCCACAAATTCGGGTATTAAACCGAATTTGATTAAATCTTCAGGTTGAACATCACGTAAAGCATTCTTTTTCTTTTGCTCTTTAGACTGACTTATATCTGCTCCAAAGCCAACTGACGTCCCCTTTTTTCTCGCTTCAATAATTTTATCGAGGCCTTCAAAAGCTCCTCCACAAATAAATAGTATGTTACTAGTATCCACTTGTATAAACTCTTGTTGTGGGTGTTTTCGCCCTCCTTGTGGCGGAACATAAGCAACTGTACCCTCCATAATCTTAAGCAGAGCTTGCTGAACTCCTTCACCTGAAACATCACGGGTGATTGAAGTGCTTTCAGATTTTCTTGTGATCTTGTCTATTTCATCTATAAACACTATACCACGCTGTGCTTTTGCAATGTCATAATTTGCAGCTTGTAATAAACGCGACAACACGCTTTCTACATCATCACCCACATAACCTGCCTCAGTTAAAGTTGTCGCATCAGCCATAGCAAATGGCACATCTGAAACTTTAGCAAGTGTTTTGGCTAGCAAAGTCTTACCAGAACCAGTGGGACCAATAAGCATTATATTTGACTTCTCGATTTCAATATCACTTATAGCATGAAATTGTACCATGGATTGACAATGGTTATACATAGCTACAGATAAAACGTGTTGCGCATGTTCTTGACCTACAACATGCTTGCTAAGAAAATTTTTTATATCCTCAGGTTTCTTTAGTAATAGCTTCATATCAGATATACGATCTGAATTAAAAGATCTATCTTTCTTTTGACTTATTGCTTTATGGGATAATTCTATGCACTCATTACAAATAAACACCTTTAAACCATCCGAAGAGTTAGTAATCAATTTATCTACTTCATCTTGCGCCTTGTTGCAAAAAGAACAGTAGTGTAAATCATTATTGTTATCCATTAACCCACCTTTTGTTTAACTTTAATATTTTCAATTTCAATATCTGTACGCTCAGCTATCACCCTGTCAATTAAGCCAATTTTCCTCGCTTCTTCAGGATCCATGAATTTATCTCTTTCCATCATTCCTTCAATTTTCTTCAGTGAATTTCCAGTATGTTTTTCATAAATTTGATTTAGTTTTTTCTTAACCCGCAAAATCTCATTAGCATGTATTTCTATATCAGTTGCTTGACCATGATAACCACCAGATGGCTGATGTATCATAATTCTTGAATGAGGTAGAGAGTAGCGCTTACCTTTCGTACCAGCTGCAAGCAATAAAGAACCCATAGATGCAGCTTGACCTATACACAAGGTTGAAACGTCTGGGTTTATATACTGCATTGTATCGTAGATCGACAAACCGGCCGTTACAACACCACCTGGTGAGTTAATATACATACAAATGTCTTTATCGGGATTTTCCGATTCTAAAAATAAAAGCTGTGCTACTATTACACTGGCCATGTTGTCTTCAATAGGGCCAGTTACGAAAATTATTCTTTCTTTTACTAGCCTTGAATATATGTCATAAGCGCGCTCACCGCGACTAGTTTGTTCAACTACAATTGGTATAAGAGTCATACCTTTTCCTATCAAATATTATCAAATAATTCCTTTAATTCTTTCACAGAAATAATCTGCTCTTCTTTACTAACTTTTTCTATTATATAATCTGTCACTTTATACTCAAGCGCTTGCCCTCTAACTAATTCTTGAAATTGTTTATTTGATTCAAAATGCTTAAGTACTCTGTCAAACTGCACATCTTTACTGACATATTGATTTACAATAACACTCAAAACATCATTTTGAGTTAATGATATTTTATGTTCTGCACTAAATTTCATAAATAACATAGCAAGCTTTACGCGTTTTTCAGCTTCTTTACAAGAATCATTTTGAGCACCTAATTCTCCTTCCACTCTTTGTTGCTCCTGTTTTACTATGTCTGTGGGTAAATCAAAACTATAATTAGCATCCAAATAATCAAATAGCTCCTTTTTAATTAAGAGATTTCTCATTTCGGTGCACTGATCACCAATCATTTTTTTTGCATGATTTATTAGCAAAGAATAATCTTTAAACCCAATACTCTTAGCTATTTCATCATCATTTTCAAAATCTTTGGCAATTTGAATCTCATTAACTCGCACAGAAAAATCAGCTTCCTGTCCTGCAAGGGAAATGGCTTGGTAATTTTCAGGAAATTTCAACTTAAAATTCTTTATTTCTCCCTTTTTCATACCAGTTAATTGATCTTCAAAACCATTAATACATGTGCCAGACCCTAAATTAACGGCAAAATTTTTGCTACTTCCACCCTGAAAGAGCTTATTCCTAATCCGCCCTTCAAAATCAATTATCAATTTATCCCCATCTTTCGCTTGATAAGAAGCATCATCAACAGAGGCGAAATTGGGGAACTTTGTTTTAATAGAATCAATAAATTCTTTTATATCTTCCTCTTCAATCTTTGCTTCAATCTTCTTTAAGTTTATTTTGTCAAGATCTATCATCGGTACTTCAGGCATCGATTCAAAAGATAGTTTGTATACAAAATTGCCCTTCTCATCTTCTTTATCTAGATCTGGTAATGAGATAACATCAACCTTAGGATAAATGTGAGACTTGACTTCAATTTTTTTCATCAAATCACTTGAGCAATAATCAATTGTATTATTTATCACATATTCCAAAGCTTCGTTTTTATAATTTGCAACAACAAGGTCATAGGGCATCTTTCCAGCCCTAAATCCAGGTGATTTTGCATTTTCTGCTATCTCTTGCAACCTGGAATTTACCTTTTGTTTTATATAATCACTACTAACTGTGATTTCATACTCATACTTTAGTTTATCTATACTAAGCTCTCTGTAGGTATATATGCTACTTAATGCATCCACTTCGACTGTATTTTGAGGTATATTGTTAGACATCATAATTCATTTATTAATATTTTAATTCATATCTTAATAGAGTCATTTTACCAGAATTTAAGTTAAACACAATCCTTAAGAACAGGTTTTTATACAAACAAAAGTGTATTTAGTGATTATAAATTTTCCCTTAAAACCTAAGTTACATGACTTTAAAGTGCGGATAGAGGGACTTGAACCCCCACGAGCAAGCTCACCAGGACCTAAACCTGGCACGTCTACCAATTCCGCCATATCCGCAAGAAATTTTCAGTACCCTATTATAGGTATTCCATTAAAAATATTCAAGGTTTAAAGTCTTACTTAATTTATGGTATTTACACAATCAAAAAAGCTTATTAACATTTCTTAATGAAAGCTTTAAACCCTAAAAATCAATAATGAGATTAATAACAAGCTTCTTACTCGCAATTTTTTTGATTACACAAAGTGGTTGCACAACCCTTATAATAGGTGGTGTGGTGGCTACAGCGACAGCAACAGCAATGCAGGACAAATCCTTGGGAAATATCATTGATGATACGACTATGGTCATCAGAATTAATAAGGGACTCTTAAAGCATGGGCTATTTTCATCAATAAAGGTTAAAGTAAGTGAAGGAAGAGTATTGCTCATCGGAAATGTTGACACTCCTGAAAAACAACTTACAGCAGAAAAAATAGCTTGGCAGCAAAAAGAAATTAAAGAAGTGATAAATGAAATAAGAGTAATACCAATTCAAATGGCTTCCATGCTAGACACTACTGTAGATGGCATGATAACAGCAGAAATAAGAACAAGACTTCTGGGGAAAAGAAATATTAAATCAATTAATTACAGCGTTAATACGGTTGATAGAGTTGTTTATTTGATGGGTATAGCCCAAAATAAAGCGGAATTAAAAGCTGTAATAGCAATTGCAAGAAAAGTAAAGGGAGTAAAACAAGTTGTAAGTTATGTACGATATAGGTACAGTAAGTTACGCCATTAGGCAAAAATCGCTTTCAAATTATAACATTTGTACAATTGTGATAATAGGTAGAGAACATAAATAAAAATTGCCTTTCAGATGGATGAAAATATAAATTTTAAAACTGACACTACATTCGTGCTAATAAAGGAGGGGGTGTTATACTTAACATGGAAACAAAGCAAAACCTCTTATCTATCGTCTCTCACACCGCTTAGCTGAACGGATACTGTGTATCTGATTTACTATCTCTTCAGCTACTTCTTTTATATTCATATCTGAATTTTCTATCTCTATGGCACTCGGTGGTATAAATAAATTGTTAATCCTAAATTGCTCCATCATGCTATTTACATTAGTCACCTTCCTATTTTTTCTTTGCCTTTTTAATGCAATACGCTTTTGTAATGTCGGTAGATCACACCTAAGTACCACAGGAAGGATTTCTGTGTTCATTTTTTTACTAAGCCTTACTATTGAATCATATATCTTCATGTTCTGGTCATTATTTTCCATCAACTCATCAATAAATATGTAATTTTTTGAGTGAATCGGATAATTTTCTATTACCTGAAGCATAATTTGCATAATGCCATATATTCTATCTTGAACTTCTTTAGGTATTTGATCACGTTCAAAGACACCATTGTACATAGAGCAAACTTGAATATTGTTATAGAACTTACTATTTACAATTAATGCGTCTATCATACTGGATAATTCTATTGCTGTGGAAAGTTTACCACTTCCTGAAAGACCAGAGAGATATATGAAAAATCCTGCTGGCTGTTTTTTTGTGTTAATATTTACCATATTATTTTCAATCTTGAAACTTACATTTATAATAACATAAAAATTAAGCTTTAAAAAATATGAAATATTATATAGAAAATTATTTTTTTAGTTAAGATATCATGTAATTTAGAAACATAAATTCTGTATATAAACTCTATAATAACGATAACTATTTTCAAGCAAGCTACAACACAAAAGTGTTTGGTATTAAGACAGAGTAGCACAGACTTAGTAGTTGACTATAAGCCTCTTTTCGCGTATAAATTTAGAAATTTTTCGGAGGTTAAAGTGAAGAAAGATCTAGTTTGTGCTTATCAGATTCTGTCCTACCTTAAGCTAGATGATCATACATATAGTCACCTTTCAGTGCGTTCTGAAGATCAAAAGTCGTTTTATATTTACCCATTTGGTATACGCTTTGACGAAGTGAATGAAAATTCATTGATGAGAGTATCACTAGATGGAAATGTGATTGAGGGTACAGAATATCAATATAATAAAACTGGCTATATAATCCACGGTTTTATTTATCAAGCAAGAAAAGACATTCAAGCAATTTTTCATCTGCATACACCCTCTATTGTAGCAGTTTCCTCTCTCAAAGATGGGTTACTTCCAATAAGTCAATGGGCACTGCACTTTTATAATAAGACATCTTACCATGATTATAATTCCCTAGCGCTTAGGGATACAGAAGGAAAGAGGTTAATAGCTGATCTGAAAGAGAATTTTGTGATGTTAATGCGCAATCATGGATCTATAACATGTGGTCGGACTATACAAGAAGCAATGTTTTACACGTATCATTTAGAACAAGCATGCAAAACTCAATGTTTAGCGTTAGCAATGAATAGGGAGTTATCAGTTCCAAGTGAAGAAATTTGTTTAAAAGCTGTAAAGGATCTTTTGTCTTTCGAAAGCAATCTTGGTGAGAGAGATTGGCACGCATGGGTTAGACTACTTAAAAGTAAGTTATAAGGACACTACCATCTGTCATTCAAGTAGCTAATTACGTCATATCAACTATATTTTTTCAAAAGCAGTTAACTTCTACAGCGTTTCAAGGTATAGTTTTTATAATAAAGTGCTCGAATATACATGAAAACCATTTTAGCTGTTGAAACAAGCTGCGACGAAACTGCAGTGGCGATTGTAAATAGTGACAAGCAGGTCCTTGCTCACGAGATTCTTTCTCAAACAGAACACAAAAAACGCGGTGGGGTGATTCCTGAGATAGCTTCACGTGCTCATATGGAGCATTTAAGTGGTCTAATAAAAAGTGCCATGGAAAAATCTAACCTTAACTTTTGTGATCTCAATGCAATTGCAGCAACATCAGGACCAGGACTCATAGGTGGACTAATAGTTGGTACAATGATGGCTAAAGCAATTGCGCATGTAGCACAAAAACCGTTCATTGCAGTTAATCACTTAGAAGCGCATGCATTGGTTATTAGGTTGCTGCATGAGGTAAAATTTCCATTTTTAGTCCTATTAATATCAGGTGGTCACTGTCAATTTTTAATTGCACAGGATGTAGGTAAATATATTAAACTTGGAGAAACGCTCGATGACTCGTTAGGAGAAGCATTTGATAAAGTTGCTAAGATGCTGGGTTTAAGCTATCCCGGAGGGCCATTAATTGAAAAATTAGCTAAAAAAGGCAATGGTGCAAGATTTAAACTACCAAGGGCAATGATAAAACGTTCTGGATGTAATTTTTCGTTTTCTGGAATTAAAACAGCAGTAAAAAACTTGGTGCAAGAACTTAAAATGAGCGAGCAAGATGTGTGTGATGTATGTGCTTCATTTCAAGAGTGTATTAGTGACATACTGCTGGACAGGGTTAGTAATGCGATTATTATGGCCGAATCTTTAAATATCAAAATTAATGACTTTGTGATTACCGGCGGAGTTGCAGCAAATAATTTCTTGAGAGAAAAATTGAAAAAACACACAAATTTAAATATATTTTTTCCCCCAAGCAACCTATGTACAGACAATGCAATAATGGTTGGATGGGCAGGAATTGAAATGTTACAGAAGAATTATATAGATTCTCTCAATTTTGCACCAAGGCCAAAGTGGGAGTTGGAGAGTTATTAAAAACTCTCAATTTTGAATTAGGTAATGAAGGAAATATTAACTATACTTCTTTTTACCATTGTTTATATTTCCTATTTACATATATTAATATTTTATTCACTTAAAGTAAGCTAACTGCCGTTATTAATATTTTTGTAATAAAAATTGTATATGGTGCATGTAATCAAATTAAGAGGAAGATTGTGGAAATTACGCCATCAATAAAAAAAGAATTGAAGCAAAGTACTCTATATATTTGCCTAGAAAAATGCAAAAGTGCATTTTGGTTTATCTTTTGGTTTAGTGCGGGAATCAATTTATTAATGTTATTCCTACCACTTTATACCTCTCAAGTGCTTGATCGGGTAATATCGAGCGAAAGTGTATCAACACTAACTATGCTGACAATTATCACTTTATCTGCATTTGCATGTTCTGCAATGCTTGAAACTTGTCGATATTTAGCCATGGCAAAAATAGGTGATTGGATCGATAAAACTGCAACACCAGATCTGATAGTAAGGTCAATTAGATTAACATCAGTGCAGAGCTCAACTTCAAGTGGTGAAGCAATACGAGATCTCGGGGTAATAAAAAATTTCATTACAGGAAATGGTATATTCTCACTATTTGATACTCCATGGTCGTTAATTTACCTTGTTGTGATTTTCATGATACATACCTCCACGGGGTTTATAGCTATTGCTGGAATCATTATATTAGTCTCTATGGCAATATGGAATGAACTTGCCACTAAACGAATATTACAAGAAACCAACGAAGAAACTATACGGAATATCAATGCTATAGATGTTGCAACAAGAAATGCAGAAGTAGTTGAAGCTATGGGCATGTCAGAATTCATAGTCTCTGATTGGTGTAAACGAAATGATCAGAATCGAGCAATGCAAATTAAAGCACAAAATCGCTCTAATGTAATTACTGGAATCACTAAATTTTTGCGCTCAACTCTGCAAATATCGGTAATTGGAACAGGTGCATTACTTGCAATTACAGCTCATAAGACTGCTGGTAGCATCATCGCTGCTTCAATTTTAATGGGCAGAGTATTAGCACCATTTGATGCTGCGGTTCATACTTGGAAGTTTTTAAATCAGGCTAAAATGTCATATGGCAGGCTGCAAAGACTTATATTAACATCGCCAAAAAGAGAGCAAACGATGGCTCTACCAGAGCCTGAAGGAAAATTGGAATTTGATAGAGTATTTTTTACTCCTTATGGAAGCAATAAACCGACAGTAAAAGGAATATCATTTGTAATAGAACCAGGGGACGTAGTTGGTGTGATTGGTGCAAGTGCTTCTGGTAAATCCACTATCGCAAAATTAACTGTTGGTGTATGGAAGCCAATATCTGGTGTAGTCAGACTAGATGGCGCTGATGTATACACTTGGAATCGAGAAAATTTTGGTAATTATGTTGGCTACTTACCTCAAGATATTGAGTTATTTAACACTAGTGTCAAAGCTAATATTGCTCGCATGAGACCAGATCCAAATCCTGAAGAAATAATCAAGGCAGCAAAAATTGCAGGAATACATGAACTAATACTAAGCTTACCAAATGGATATGATACAACAATAGGAGGTCCTGGAGGAGTAACGCTCTCTGGCGGCCAAAAACAGCTTCTTGGACTTGCCAGAGCTTTTTACGGTCACACAAAACTTTTAGTACTTGATGAACCAAACGCTAACTTAGATAGCAATGGAGAGGCGTGTTTAATTAACGCAATCAATGTTGCAAGAAAGCAAAATACTACTACTGTTATCATCACTCACAAACTACCGTTATTGTCCGTAGTTGATAAGGTGATCCTCATGTCAGATGGTGTCATTTACGCTATGGGACCAAAAGATGAGATTTTGAGCAAATTAGTTGCTCCATCATCAAATACCACAGAGGATGAGCGTTCTTCAGCAAATGGTTAATTTTGGTAAACTGTATCCGCTCGTTCAGGGAAGGGATTTAAGAAACAATAGATAGGTTTGTTTCCATATTAAGTATAACGCGCTCGAGTTCTTCGCTTCGATTGGGTAAAATATGAGTTTTTACGGTAAACGACATAATGCCGGATTTGCCGTTCAACGGTATCTGTTCAGCAGAGTGGCAAAATAAGGTAGACGAGAAAAGACAACTATAAGAACAAATGGGTGTCATGCAAGTAGCTGACACTGGAATCCAGTTCTTTCGCGCAGTTCCATCAAAAACGTTGTAAAGGCTTTCGTGTTTACCAACTTAGTGCCCAATCTGGATCCCAGACTGGGATGACAAGAAAGGGAGCACTGGAATTTTTGTTTCAATATTTGTACATGAGCCATGCATCTGAACAGATACGTTCAACGTGGTAATGGAATGACATCCTCTCTAAACCTCAGTTATGGATTAGAAAATAGATAAAAGTATAACTAAGAAGAGGGAAACAGGGTAAACTCGAGTATTTTAGTAATAATAAGAGGTTACACATGAAGAAAGATATTACAGAACTGTACTGTTGCGTCGAGGATTTTTGTCGTGCGGTAGATGATAATTTTGCAAATAGGTTCTTATCAAACGGCAAAAAACCAACCAGAGTACCAGAAATAGCGCACTCAGAAATTCTAACCATAATCCTATTATACCATAAATCACCATGTAAAAACTTCAAGGCTTTTTATCTTTGTTATCTTCAGTTATTCTATAGATCAGAGTTTTCAAAGCTGCCTTCATATCACAGATTTATTGCCTTAAAGCCGCGAGTTTTGTGGTATTTAGCATTACTTTTGCAATGGTTTTGTGAACAAGCAAAAATGACCGGGATTTCCTACATAGATTCTACTTCAATAGCAGTATGCCATCGAAAAAGAATCTCAAGAAATAAGGTTTTCAAAGGATTAGCAGAGTTAGGAAAGAATACTTACGGCTGGTTTTTTGGTTTTAAATTACATGTAGTAATCAATGAAATAGGTGAAATTCAAGGTGTTACGCTAACCAGAGGTAACGTCGATGACAGAAAACCTGTACCAACTCTAACCAAAAAACTAACTGGACTTTTGTTTGGAGATAAGGGCTATATAAAGAAAGAGCTCTTTGAGAAACTATTCGATAGAGGTCTAAAACTCGTCACTAAAGTGAAAAAAGGTATGAAAAATGCACTGATTTCGCTGAAAGAGAAGATTTTACTAGGGAAAAGATCGATTGTTGAAACGGTTTTTGGCTGCCTAAAAAACAAATTTGAACTTGAGCACACTCGGCATAGATCCACAGTAAATTTCTTGGTACATATTTTTTCTACCCTCATTTCTTATTCAATGCAATCGAAAAAGCCCTGTATTTCTCAGCTTTACTTCGTTGGTTAATCCATAACTGGGGTTCTAAGTAGCCTTCTTCTTCTGTCATCCAAGTAGCCCTTCTTCTGTCATCCGAGTAGCCTCCTTCTCCTGTCATCCGAGTAGCCTCCTTCTTCTGTCATCCGAGTAGCCTCCTTTTTTTGTCATCCCAGTGCTTGACACTGGGATCCAGGAATTTTATTAAGTTGGTAAGCATAAAAGTGTTATGTAAAATACAACGTTCTTGATGGGATTGCGTGAAATGCTGGATCCCAGTGTCAAGCACTGGGATGACAAAAAAAGGAGCGCTGGAATGACACCTCTCTTGGGCTCTTTTAGCCATAAACGTTAAGAAATTTACTGAGCGGAAAAAAAGGCAAAGAAACCCCAAGGTAGCTAGTATTCAAATTCTCCCTTATCTATTTGACGTCTTTTACTGTCTTAAACAGCGCGTTTCGGCTTGTATAGCTAGAAGTTTTATAAAGACATGAGGTGCGCATAGTGCAAAAAATTAAGCATGATTTACGCCAAATACATTAAGTTTTTTTGTCATTAATCCACTGCAGAGATTGCGAAGATAAATAATTAGCTTCAGTACCATGATAAGAGGGCTGGCGGAGTTTGTAAAGTAATTTTTTTGTTTCTATTTCCAATGTTATATGGTTATGCAAGAATTTCAGATTTCAAAATATTTTTTGCAACCCGAGAAGCTCCAATTGCTATGGTAAATTAGATATTTCTTTTAAGTAATACAGGTGCAAAATTTTTTCTATGATGTTCTGTAATTCCATAAAGGCCAATAGCGTTAAGGTGCTCTTTTGTCCCATATCCTTTATTTTTATACCAATTATATTCAGGATGCTTATTGTGCAATTCTTGCATAAGCCGATCTCTCGTAACTTTTGCAACGATTGAAGCTGCTGCAATTGATGTACTCAAATTATCACCATTTACTACGGATTTCACTTGCCATTTTACTTCAGGTGGTTGATTACCATCAACTAGTACATAATCTAATTCTAGGTCCAAGTCTATCAACGCACGTTTCATTGAAAGCTTTGTTGCTTGCAAGATATTGTATGAATTGATTTCTTCTACGCTTGCCATTCCTATACCAAATTTCGCAACGGATGTTATTTTTTCATACAGAATTTGCCTACATTTAGGAGTCAATTTTTTTGAATCATTAATATCATCAATAATTATATTTCTATCGATAAATACTACAGCTGCAGACATTACTGGACCAGCTAGCGGACCTCTTCCAACTTCATCCACTCCTGCTATCACTCCTGATAATTTATTTTCTAATGTGAAGTCTGGGTATTTCATAGGTTTTTATAATAAGAAAGTTATAGTAAAAACTGAACAGATAATAGAAATTATCCAAAATTTCATAACGATTACATTTTCTGACCATCCCTTCTTTTCAAAGTGATGATGTATTGGTGCCATAAGAAAAACTCTTTTTCCTTCTCCATATTTAAACTTTGTATATTTAAAATATGATATCTGAATAATAACAGATAGAGTCTCTATTACAAAAATTACTCCAATAAAAGCAAAAAGTACTTCTCTCTTCATTAAAACGCTAGTTAATCCTAAAGCTGCACCAATTGACAGGCTTCCAACATCACCCATAAATATTTTTGCTGGATGTGTGTTAAACCACAAAAAACTTAGAATAGCTCCTATAAATGCAATGCAGAATAAAGTAATATTCATATCTGCTTGAGTTATATATGCAATTAGCCCCAAAAAAGCAAAGGAAGTGATGACTTGAGTTGCAGCAAGGCCGTCCAAACCATCTGTGAGATTCACAGCATTAGCAGAGCCGACAATTACAAACGCAGCGAATGGGACATATAGATAGCCAAAATCAATTATTACTCCTTTAAATAGGGACGTTTTTGTAAAACCTTCAGCAGAGTATAGCTTAAGTATAGACATACTAACCAGAGTTACAATAAACTGAATAAGTATTTTGGTTTTTGAACTTAAACCTCGATAGTGATTTGTCTTCAATTTTAAATAATCATCAATAAATCCAAGTAGAGCAAAAAATAGAGTTATCAATATCAGCAGCAAAATTTCTGATGTTAACTGAACCCAGAGTAAAATTGGTAATAAAGAAGAAATCAGTATTATTATTCCGCCCATAGTTGGTATATTCTTTTTTGTTATTAAATGACTTTCTGGTCCATATGACCTAATTGGTTGCCCATCTTTACTTATTTTTTTTAGAAGCTTTATAAAATAGGGAAAAAGAATAAACCCCAAAACAAATGAGGTAAAAAATATTTTTGTAGCTAAGATCATCTAAATTGACTAAGTATTATACCAACCGCTCACAAATATTGTTTGATTTTTTTCTACCTGTAGTATAGTTAAAATAATTCTGGGATAGTATGAAGAGTTATATTGTTATCTTCTGCAAAACAAAATTCGCTATTTTCATCTGTCCATTTATACATTTCTTTTAGACTAATCTCAGAAGAATCATAAGTATCATATTCCATTTTTTTATGATAATCGCAATAGTAAAACTTATTATCTTTATCAAAATAACCAAATTCATCAATCAATGTAGCCATTTTCCTACCTTTTTTACCACTTATGAATTCGAACACGGCAACTGAATAGTGAACTGGAGAGCCTGGTTCAGGAGATTCTTCTGTAATAAAAAACGATGGCCGGTGGCTAAATAATTCCCAAAGATTCGGATTACATTCTTTTTTCGCACAATTTAAACTGATGAATTTATATTCATCTGAAACGTTTGAATACTGTGGATCGTATTTTTTGTATTCAAAGAATTCATTACCTAAAAAATTACAAAACGTTAATTTATAATCATCATTATTAGATTTAATAACTTTTAAATAGTGAAAATCCCTTGGGACAATTACCTCCTCTTTCGTAACATGATTACGCATGACCAATTGATCATTGAGCATGTAGTAACCTATTTTTGGTAAAGTAGCTATGGGCTTATCATTCAAAGCAATATTTGCTTCATAGATATCAGGCGATAATTCTTTCCCTTTTTGCAAAGTAAATTTCTGCTTTTCGTTGTTAGTCTTGTTTAAACTGCCTATTATTGTTGATACATCACTTATTGTTAATACATCACATTCATTTTTTGTGTATTGATACTTATAGCAGCTGCCATCTCCACACACTGGAAGATACTTTTCTTCTTTGTCTATATAGATATAATCATCTTCTATTGTAACACAAAGTTCACCTTTTTCCTCTTTTTTAATCTTGTTGAGTACTGGATCATTTTCATCATTAAAATTAATAGAGTTTAGTGCTCCGGTTAATGGGTTTCCAGAATTATAAAGCGATAAACCGACACCAAAATCTGTATCCGTTGTGTTCTGCAATGTGCCGCTTATTGTTTTTCCTCCTTGAAGTTTGTTTACAATAGCATCTTTATCTTTACCTATAATAGCTTCTTGTTCTATAACAAAGTCCTGGCCATTTAATTTCAGAGCTGAGCCCCCTTCATATAAAACTACTTTATCGTTTTCCCACTTTAATTTTATATTACGAGTATCCTTTATTTCCACCGTACCATTATTTTGTGAATAGATAGTGTACCCATTGCCATTATCCTTTAATCTGTAATACGCAGTAGGAAGTTTCATCAGCTTTCTATAGAGCGGATCTTTATTATCTATTTTAAATTTATTTCCCATACTATTACCTTAAACGATTAACAGCCTTCAGATCAATCGCCTTGAAACTACTTGGAAGAGTAACATCGCTCATAAAACTCCTTGGCCGCTCGTTATCTGTTGCTGTTTTCTCAATATTAACAAACCCCCTTTGTTGCTCATTGTTTTCTAATGTTCTTTCCATACGGTCTTTAAAAATAGCCAAAAATTTATCAGTTTGTTTGTAATTAGGGCATGATTTTTTTGCAGATGCACACAAGAGTTTCAACAACTCATTACGATTTTCATCATTAAATAATGACCTATCTAGAATGGTTGACTGTAGTTTTACTGGATCAAAATTTAGGCTTTTCTTTGGAATGCCGCATTTTGAAGCTGTTTCTTCTAATACTTTTTCAAATCTCATAACAATATCTGCTGCATCTATTATTTTTGCCACTTGATTAAGCTCTTGTATTTTATTCTCTATTTTATATTCATCTTGTTTTACAGAAGGATAAAAGAAATTTATTACTTGAGATATAAATGAAGTTGGTCTACCTGCACCGCTTGTTACCGGTTGATTATTTAAACTTTTAGCTTCCCTCTTCTTTCTAGATACAGCACAGACTTGATCTCTAGGGCTTGTCCTACAAAATATATCTTTAGTTTTACTATAAAAAGCTTTAGCATTTCTTTCTGATTGGAGTGCTCCATTTGCAAATTCTTCAGTATCATCTTTCATGTTTTTTACTTCAGCATTTAATCCTACAACCTCTTCTTTAGCGCTTTTTGCTTCTTTGGCAAAATTTTCAGAAGCACTTCTAGCATCTTCTGCTGCCTTTTTAGCATTCTGAATTTCAATTTTTGTTTGATTCATCTTGTGCAAAAACTGATCAGCCACTGCAGCACCTATTCCATCCATTCCTGGCAATCCAACATTACCTTTTTCTCCTTTTGATCCATTCACACCTGGCATCCCAGTATTTCCTCGCTCGCCTTTTATTCCATCTATTCCCGGCGTTCCAGTTTCCCCCTTATCTCCCTTTGAACCTTGCGAACCAACTTCACCTTTGAGCCCAGAAGTTCCTGGTAATCCAACTTCACCTTTTTCTCCTCTTGGTCCAGGCACTCCTGGTAATCCATCTTCTCCTTTGTCACCTTTTAATCCATCTGTGCCTGGCACTCCAGTATTTCCTTTATCACCCATATCGCCTTTTGGACCTAACAGACCTTGAGGACCAACTTCACCTTTGAGCCCAGAAGTTCCTGGCAATCCATCTGTGCCTGGCTCACCTTTCTCACCACTTAAACCTTGAGCACCTTTTTCTCCGGGAAGTCCATCCAATGCTGGCATTCCAGGCTCGCCCCTCTCACCTTTTGGGCCTATCAAACCTTGCTTACCTTCAGCACCTTTCTGTCCTTGCAACCCTTGGTTACCTGGAAGACCTTGGGTACCATTAAAGCCTCTTGGACCTTGTATACCTTGATTACCTTTTGGACCTACTAGACCTTGTTTACCTTTATCTCCTTGTTTGCCCTTTACTCCTGATGATCCAACATTACCTTTTTCGCCTTTTAGCCCGAGCATTCCTGGCAATCCGTCAACTCCTTTATCCCCCATATCCCCTTTAACCCCAGTTATGGATTAACCAACGAAGTAAAGCTGAGAAATACAGGGCTTTTTCGATTGCATTGAATAAGAAATGAGGGTAGAAAAAATATGTACCAAGAAATTTACTGTGGATCTATGCCGAGTGTGCTCAAGTTCAAATTTGTTTTTTAGGCAGCCAAAAACCGTTTCAACAATCGATCTTTTCCCTAGTAAAATCTTCTCTTTCAGCGAAATCAGTGCATTTTTCATACCTTTTTTCACTTTAGTGACGAGTTTTAGACCTCTATCGAATAGTTTCTCAAAGAGCTCTTTCTTTATATAGCCCTTATCTCCAAACAAAAGTCCAGTTAGTTTTTTGGTTAGAGTTGGTACAGGTTTTCTGTCATCGACGTTACCTCTGGTTAGCGTAACACCTTGAATTTCACCTATTTCATTGATTACTACATGTAATTTAAAACCAAAAAACCAGCCGTAAGTATTCTTTCCTAACTCTGCTAATCCTTTGAAAACCTTATTTCTTGAGATTCTTTTTCGATGGCATACTGCTATTGAAGTAGAATCTATGTAGGAAATCCCGGTCATTTTTGCTTGTTCACAAAACCATTGCAAAAGTAATGCTAAATACCACAAAACTCGCGGCTTTAAGGCAATAAATCTGTGATATGAAGGCAGCTTTGAAAACTCTGATCTATAGAATAACTGAAGATAACAAAGATAAAAAGCCTTGAAGTTTTTACATGGTGATTTATGGTATAATAGGATTATGGTTAGAATTTCTGAGTGCGCTATTTCTGGTACTCTGGTTGGTTTTTTGCCGTTTGATAAGAACCTATTTGCAAAATTATCATCTACCGCACGACAAAAATCCTCGACGCAACAGTACAGTTCTGTAATATCTTTCTTCATGTGTAACCTCTTATTATTACTAAAATACTCGAGTTTACCCTGTTTCCCTCTTCTTAGTTATACTTTTATCTATTTTCTAATCCATAACTGAGGTCTTTAGGGCCAACTTCTCCTTTTAGTCCTTGCAAACCTTGATCACCTTTAGGACCAGTATCTCCTTTTTCTCCGGGTATTCCTGGCAATCCATCTGTTCCTGGTGCTCCAATTTCACCTCTATCTCCTTTCTCTCCTTGCAGACCTGTATCTCCTTTGAGTCCAGGAGTTCCTGGTAATCCATCTGTTCCTGACTTACCCCTATCACCCTTTGGACCTATCTGACCTTGATCACCTTTCTCTCCCGGCAATCCTTGCTCACCCGGAAGGCCTCTTGGACCCTCTAACCATGGCGGCTGTCTGCCCCTTTCACTCCTGGCTGACCTTGAGTACCTATATCACCTTTTGGACCTACTAAACCTTGAGGACCTTTTTCTCCTTGTACACCTTGTGTACCATTCAAGCCTTGAGGACCTTGTACACCTTGATCGCCCTTATCTCCTTTTGCTCCACTTGGACCTTGTGGTCCTTCAGAACCTGGGTTACCTTGTTTACCTTGAGAACCTACTGGACCAGGGGTTCCATCTTTACCAACTTGACCTGGCTCTCCTTTCCAACCTCTTGAACCTTGAACACCTTTCTCCCCCTGAGTGCCGTTAAAGCCCATTGGGCCTTGTATACCTTGAGGACCAAGATCACCTTTCGGACCTACTGGACCAATATTACCTGGAAGACCCGTATCTCCTTTTTGACCTATTGGACCTTGAATACCTTTCTCCCCCTGCGTACCATTAACCCCAGTTATGGATTAACCAACGAAGTAAAGCTGAGAAATACAGGGCTTTTTCGATTGCATTGAATAAGAAATGAGGGTAGAAAAAATATGTACCAAGAAATTTACTGTGGATCTATGCCGAGTGTGCTCAAGTTCAAATTTGTTTTTTAGGCAGCCAAAAACCGTTTCAACAATCGATCTTTTCCCTAGTAAAATCTTCTCTTTCAGCGAAATCAGTGCATTTTTCATACCTTTTTTCACTTTAGTGACGAGTTTTAGACCTCTATCGAATAGTTTCTCAAAGAGCTCTTTCTTTATATAGCCCTTATCTCCAAACAAAAGTCCAGTTAGTTTTTTGGTTAGAGTTGGTACAGGTTTTCTGTCATCGACGTTACCTCTGGTTAGCGTAACACCTTGAATTTCACCTATTTCATTGATTACTACATGTAATTTAAAACCAAAAAACCAGCCGTAAGTATTCTTTCCTAACTCTGCTAATCCTTTGAAAACCTTATTTCTTGAGATTCTTTTTCGATGGCATACTGCTATTGAAGTAGAATCTATGTAGGAAATCCCGGTCATTTTTGCTTGTTCACAAAACCATTGCAAAAGTAATGCTAAATACCACAAAACTCGCGGCTTTAAGGCAATAAATCTGTGATATGAAGGCAGCTTTGAAAACTCTGATCTATAGAATAACTGAAGATAACAAAGATAAAAAGCCTTGAAGTTTTTACATGGTGATTTATGGTATAATAGGATTATGGTTAGAATTTCTGAGTGCGCTATTTCTGGTACTCTGGTTGGTTTTTTGCCGTTTGATAAGAACCTATTTGCAAAATTATCATCTACCGCACGACAAAAATCCTCGACGCAACAGTACAGTTCTGTAATATCTTTCTTCATGGGTAACCTCTTATTATTACTAAAATACTCGAGTTTACCCTGTTTCCCTCTTCTTAGTTATACTTTTATCTATTTTCTAATCCATAACTGAGGTCATTAAAGCCCATTGGGCCTGGAAGGCCTTGATTACCTACATTTCCTTTATCGCCTTTCAAACCTACCAGACCTTGATCTCCCTTTGGACCTGACTCGCCCTGCTCACCTTTTTGACCTGGAGGTCCAGGCATTCCTACCATTTGTTTTCCGTCTAATCCTTTAATTTTACTTTCTAAGAACCTGTTCATAATCTTTTAAGGAGTAAAGAAGTGAAAGCAAGAACGACCATTTGTAAGCTAGTGTTGAGTTTCCGCTCGCAATTTTTCCACAAACGCCTACATTTTTCCAACCAAGCAAAAGAGCGCTCAACAACCCATCTCTTTGGCAGTACAACAAAGGTGTGTAATTCACTTCGCTTTATTACTTCGACCGTCGAACCAATAGTTGCTTTTATTTGTGTTGCAAAATTTTCTCCAGTGTAGCCTGCATCAACAAGTATATTTTTAACTTCAGAGAGTTTTTCTTTAGCATTTTCGACCATTTTCATGGCACTGCTGCGGTCGGTTGCTTCTGCCGTTGTTACATAAATCGCGTGTGGTAAACCTTGTGTATCTACTGCAATATGGCGCTTTATTCCTGAAATTTTTTTACCTGCATCGTAGCCCTTATTTTCAGCAGTATCTGCATTTTTTACGCTCTGAGCATCAATTATACAAAAACTAGTTCTTTCTTTCCGACCATTGCTGATACGTGTCTCTCCAACTAATTTTTTTTAATACACGCTCCAAAGTACTTTCTGTATCTTCGCTTGGTTTTTCACTCCATTTTTTAAAATATTCGTAACAACTTCGCCATTTTGGAAAATCTTTTGGCAGCATTCTCCACTGACAGGCACTTTTTAGGACGTACAGCACTGCACAAAATACATCATACAAATCAAGTTTTCTTGGTTTTGTTTTCTTCCTACTACTCTCCAGAATTGATCTGATTTTTTCAAATTGTTCTCGACTTATGTCACTTGGGTATAAATTTCTCATATATCCTTATTCATATACATCATCTCATAGTTTATCACTTTTTTGAGATTATGAACAGGTTCTAAAATTCTAACCCTTTCTTCTAAATCCATAAGTTCTCCAAGTTTCATATCAACCTCCAAAAAGTTACCAAAATTTTCTAAGTTATAATAATAAGGATATGGACTTGGATGCCCATATCCAAAAGAATCAGGGTTTAAATCATAAAAGTTTTTGCATGTGCTATTTTCATATGATATGCAGCCAACATAATTACTACCTAACTTTTCTGTTGTAAAATAGCTATCTTGCGCTTTCAAGCTCTCTATTGCATGAAAAGGGAATATCTTGAAATTATTACTTCTCCAATCGAATATTGGAACAACATTATTCAACATACCAACCTTACTGCCAGCGGAGTTATGTATTTCAACGCTCTTATAAAACTTGTATTCAGATTGTGATTCTTTAAAAACATTGTCTCCAACTCGTATATCAAGTCTATTGCCAATAAGACTCATATTTTTACTACTTATTACATCTTTTGGATCTATTAAAACCCTACTACTTCCAAGCGATTTGAACGCTATAGAACATGTGTCATAATCATATACACGAACGTGTGTACCATTTGTGCTGGACTTAGGTATACGATCAATAGTATCTATACAAGTATCATTGCCATTGTAGTAATAATAGCAAGGTTTATCTGAATCAGTACCTAAAGCCAACTTGTAATCATTTCCCACTCTTTCTAGCTTTAATTGTAGCTCTCTATGTAAAACAGTTAGTATCTTCTTTACACGATAGCCATGGTCAATCACAATAAGGCGCTGATCTCCAAGCTCATCGATAATAACGTAAGATGTAGTAGGCAGACTAAGTGTTGTTTCGTTATTTACTCTTACTTTAGTAGTTATCACATAACGAGGTGCGTTACTACAGTCTTTACCTGGGGCATCTTCCTTTTCTAGCTTAAAACGCATTTTCCCTTCCTTTGTGGCCTATGTTTTAGACACAGTTAATTTACAAACACTAATTATTGATTAATAATGGTGATATGTAAATATAGTTATAAAATAATTGTTGCACTTGAATTTCTTCCTGGCTTCTGTTGTCATCAGAACATTTAAAACACTTTAAGAAAGCTGCTTAGTTAAATTAGTTTGGACAAGTAAATAGCAGCTTTGCAGCCTGTTTTTATGAATGAAGATAAAGCGTTGTAACCAAATGCGCTTTCAGCATTGTGCTGAATTGCAATATCTTTGTGCTCTAACTCCTCGTCGCGAAATTTACTTATAGTTTCTCTTAATTCCCCATCTTCTAAATGTGAAACTTGCTCTTTGTAGTGCTCCCCTATAACTTCTTCAACTGCAGCAGTGCAAGCCATAGCAGCTTTTTTGCCCATAATGGCAGTTGCAACGCCAAGTGACACTCCTAAAACACGCCAAACTGGCAACAAAACAGTAGGACGAATTTTTTGCTCTTTGATTTTCTCATTAAAATAGTGAAAATGCTTTTTTTCCTGCTCTTCCATTTCAATTATTTCATTGATTATAGAAGATTTTTTAAGAATAAACTTTTGACCGGAATAAATGCAAATAGCTCCATATTCCCCAGCATGATTTACTCTAATTGCTTGTTCTAAAAAGTTTCCTTTCAATTTTTTAATATTGTTTTCCAATGTCTCCTCCATTTATTCCTGCATCAGTGTTATTATAAATAAACGTGCTGTAGAGTAAATAAAATTCCATACAACAACTGCACGAACTTCAGATAGAAATCACCTGACACCCTTCGCCAGTCCTCTTATCATGAAACTGAAGGTATTCAGTTATCTTCATCTGTGCAGATAAAACGACAAAAAACTCAATATACTTGGCGTATCATGTTTAATTTTTTGCACTATGTGCACTCTATGTCTTTATAAAACTTTCGGGTTTTTACCCAAATAAGCTAAAATGCGCTTATTAAAGCATTTAAGACAATAAAAAACGCCAATTAAAAAAATAGATAGTGAATAACTGGCTAACAGGGTTTCTTTTGCCTTTTTTCTGCTTAGTAAATTTCTTAATGTTTATGGCTAAAAGAGCCCAAGAGAGGTGTCATTCCAGCGCTCCTTTTTTTGTCATCCCAGTGTCAAGCACTGGGATGACAAAAAAAGGAGGCTACTCGGATGACAGAAGAAGGAGGCTACTCGGATGACAGGGGAAGGTATTAGGATGACACCGTCATAAGGTGAACCAGTACAGCTACTCGGATGACGAGAGAAGGCTACTGGGATAGGGGCTACTCAGATGACAAAAGAGTTCCTTTTTTCTACTTAGTTTGGGTTATGCAAGAAGTCTATTGTCTTTTTAGACTACCTTATCTACCTTATTTTTGCCACTCCGCTAAACGGATACATAAAAAAACATTTGAAGATCTTAGAAGCCAAATTGCTCAAAGAAAAATTGTGAATAATAAATTTATTTACCAAAATAGAGTTGTCTTGGTCTACAGATCTTAGTTTCTTTATCATTTATCATTTCATACCACTGAGTAACCCAACCAGTGGTTCTTGCAAGTGCAAAAATAGGCGTGAACATATTTGAGGGAATATCAATAGCATTCATTATTATACCTGAGTAAAAATCAACATTTGGATATAACTTACGCACGATAAAATATTCATCCTTTAAAGCTATTTGTTCAAGTTTTTTTGCAATTTTGAGCAATTCATTATTTTGTTCTAGTTTACTTAGAACCTCATGACAAGCGTCTTTCAATATCCGCGCGCGCGGATCATAATTTTTATAAACACGATGTCCAAATCCCATCAATTTAAATGGATCTTTATCATCTTTAGCTTTTTCGATGAATTTATCTATATCTCCACTTTGCTCTATCTCTTTTAGCATATTTATAACTGCCTCATTAGCTCCACCATGTGCTGGTCCCCAAAGTGTAGCAACTCCTGCAGAAAGACTTGCAAACAAATTAGAACCAGCAGATCCCACCAATCTGACAGCCGCTGTAGAAGCATTCTGTTCATGATCAGCATGGAGAATAAATATTTTATCCAGAGCTTTTGCAAAAAGTGCATTATCAACAGCATCGCCAAATATCATCTTTAAGAAATTTTCACTGTAACTTAATTCATTGTTAGCGTTTATGAATTCCTGATTGTTGATATGCCTATAAATCATTGCAACAATTGCAGGAACTTGTGCTATTGCAGAAATTCCAAAATCTAGGTCTTCACCATTGACACTGTTGCCATGCTTTTCATGGTAAGATGCTGACAAACTTGCAAAACATGCAATTAAAATCGACATAGGGTGAGCAGTTTTTGGAAATGCTTTGATTACATCTGTAACTTGCTCTGATACTTTGGATAATTTTTGTATTTTGAGAAGAAATTTTTTGTGTTGCTCTGAACTGGGTAATTCACCATAGAGCAATAAATAAATCACAGCAGTAAAATTATTATTTTCTGCTAAATCAGCTATATTATGTCCCCTATATTTAAGTACTCCTTCATCTCCATCAATAAATGTAATTGTGGAAGAGCATGAAGCTGTAGAAACAAACCCTGGATCGTAAGTGAATAATCCTGTCATCTTATATAAATCCTTGATATTTAACACATCAGGACCTATTGTTCCGCTTAATACAGGTAGCTCAATTTTTAATCCATTACTTAGTTCTAATAGCACTTTTTTATCCATCACTTAAGCTACTTAAATTTTATACAGAATATACAAACTGAAGAGTATATATTAATACAGTTAACTTTACATTAACCGTATTAAGCGGTCATCAATGCTTTTACTTTTGCATTTAAGCGACTTATTTTACGCGCAACAGTATTCCTATGAATAACACCTTTATTCACACACTTGTGTAAATTAGATTCAGCATTCCGAAATGCCAGAACAACATTTTCTTTGTCGCCAGACTTGATTATATCAACCAATTTTCTAATAGCGGTGCGAGTTTTACTTTTCCGCATCTTATTTATTAAAGTGCGCTTTGCTATTACCTTTATCATTTTTTTAGCACTCTTATGATTTGCCATATATTAATACCTAAAATACTGTACTTTTTTTTAATTATAAAGTTTTTTTGTTAATTTGCAATATCAGTTTTTTCTATGGTTAATCTACTGCTTCTCTCTTCAATAATTTTTTCTAAACTTTGCAAGAATTCATTTTTGTTTAACCCAGGAGATATTGGGGGCAATATTTCTATTACTGCCTTTCCGGGATTCTTTCTCAGAGAAAGTATGCTTTTTGGCCAAAACAAACCAGTGTTTAAAGCAACCGGTAACACAGGAACAGATAATACGCTATATAAAGCAGCAATACCTGATTGATATTTTATATTTTGGTTTATAGTCGTTCTTGTACCTTCAGGAAATATTATTATGCTTCTATTTTCTTTTATACGCATTTTTGCTAGTTTAATGATACGACGCATAGAACTGATACCATCTGAACGGTTAATAAAAATCATTTTCAGCGCTATAAGATGCAAACCAATGAACGGAATCCATTTCAATTCACGTTTTAAAATAAAAACCGCTTTTCTAAATAGTAGTATAAAAATAAATGTTTCAAATGGAGATTGGTGTTTAGATGCAATGATAAAAGGTTGCTTAGGAATGTTTTCCATTCCCCTCACTTCATATTTAATGCCACATAATAAACGCAGCATGAATAATACAACTCTCACCGAACAGACGAGGAAAATAGTTATTACACACTCAGGAAAGAAAATTACAGGGAGAGCAATTAAAGTATAGAATACTTCCCATAATATAAGAAAGAAATTAAACAATAAACTTGAAATCACAAACTCACATAAACTTATTTGAGTTTAACTTTACTACAAATTAAAAGCAATAAGTTTAATTATTGATCATCTGAGTAATAGGATGCGAATCAGCTAATTTGTCCTTTAACTTTTCGTTAGCAATATGAGTATATATTTGTGTTGTAGAAAGGTTAGTATGGCCAAGAATTTTCTGTATCAACACAATATTTGCCCCGCTATTTAGTAGATGGGTAGCAAAAGAATGCCTAATCACGTGCGGAGAGATCTTATTTTCATTAATATTGCATTTTTTTGCTAACTCCTTTATTAATTGACCGATCCTCTGCCTTGTAATTGGTTTATTAGGTTTATCACCTGGGAATAGCCAATCGGATTCCTTTCTGTTAGAGAGCAGATTGTCACGAACTGATAAATAATTTCTAAGGCTCTGCAATGCTTGTTCATTAAAAAAGATTTGCCTCTCTCTACCACTTTTTCCTTTTATTATTATATAGCATTCTTTGTTATTACTGTTTATTAAATGTGACACTTCACACAACTTCATATTAATTAGTTCAGAAACACGCATTCCAGAAGAGTAAAGGATATCTAAAATCGCACATAGCCTTTTACTGTTTATCTCTTTATTCGATTCGCCTGCTGATTTTCTCACTGTGTCTATTAGCAAAAATATTTCTTCGACACTTAAATACTTAGGCAAAGGACGAGAAACTTTTGGATTCTTTAATTCAGCATCATTAGCCGGCGCTGGATTAAAATCTATTATTCCGTCATTAAATAGACACTTATAGAAATTTTTCATAGCAGATATTTTTCTTGATATAGAGCTACTTTTATATTTTTTTTGTGTACATAGAGATTCCACATAATCTTTAATATTGGTTTTGTTTGCACCAACTAAGGTAATACCGCTTTCTAATAAAAATTCTTCAAACTGGTGTAAATCCGAGCGATAACTTTCCAAAGTATTTTGTGTAGCGGACCTCTCTGAAGCTAAAGCATCTATGTAATATGTTATGTAAAGATTTTCTTTTTTATTTTGCGACTGTTTATTTTTCATTATCAGCTCCTATATTTATTTCTTTGGCTATAATTTGATTGGAAGTGTTTCCTGTATTTCTTATGAGAAAATATGAGACAAATAAGGCATTTATCAATAGAGTGAACATCACAAACTTTTGCTTTAACCTTTTTTTTAAATTTAATCTTACTTTTATCATAGTTAAATTATAACGTCAAATCTATAAAAAACATCTTATAAAGTGAACTCTACTATAATATAGAATACTTCTTAGCTGTATCTATATTTATTATAACATTTATTATAATTATAACACAGACAGGTGGAGATTTTAATTGCGTTAGTGTTATTGGTGTTAATAAATTTTTAATATATACCTTTACACAAGAAAGAATTAAATGGCATCTTTTTTTAATAAAGTGCTAATAAAAGGAATGGTCACATTTGACCCTACAGATTCATTATCTATCTTCCTTATAATTTTGTCAATGCTATAGAAAGAACGTTCTATTCTTGCTAAAATGTAATTAATCACTTTTAGATCAATTTTTAACTGTTTATCTGAAAATCTTTTTATTAGCATAATTCTTAATAATTCCTCGCTTGCAGGCAAAATTTTTACGCTGATAGTTGACAATATTCGAGAGCTTAAATCTCTTAGTTTGAAGTTAAGCTTTTTTGGTGAAATTGAAGAAGTGATTAGCAGTCTCTTGTCACTTTCTTTCATGTAATTGTAACAATGTAATAACATTGCTTCATCTTTAATGTTTTGTACGTCTTCTAAAATAAAAGCATCACTATACCTAATCTCGCTTACGAAGTTATTCACATTGATAAAAATTGCATCGTTTATTGATTGCCAAATATGAGCAAGATGAGTTTTACCGGAGCTTTTAGGTCCAAAAAGAATTAGACATTTCCAAGATAAGTCATCAATTACTGAATTATATATGTGCTTATTTTCATCTAAGATGATGTAATTTTGCCGACTATAATCAGCTTGATTGTTGTTAAATAAATTTAATTGCACGTTAAGCCTCTTACGTAACCTCTTTCTGGTAGTAATTTTTGCGCAGAAATTTACTTACGCTCCTCAAATATCTCAGGTATTCTGGGCTCATTTCTCTTCTTACCATAAATTGATTATGCAAAAGGTCTGTTAGCCGTTTTTATAAAGGTCACTTTTAAAATATTTATTGATTGCATATTCTACTGATACATTGAACATTGCTATTATTGGAATAAAAAGTAATATACCTGTAAATCCAAAATATGAAGCGCATATAGTAATTCCCAGAATAATTACAGTTGGATGTATATGAACTTTTTTTCCTATTAATAAAGGAACTAATATGTTTGAATCTATTAATTGCCCAACACCAAATAATAGCAAAACAGCAGCACTTTCAAACCATCCACTAAATTGAGTGATAGCGCTCAAAAACCCAATAATGGTATATAATAATGGCCCTACGTAAGGTATGAACGTTAACATTCCTGATAAAATTCCAATAACAATAGAGTGTTCCAATCCGATTATGCTCAGGCTCACAGAGTAAAAGACCATCATGACAATACATACATTTACCTGCCCCTTTAGATAATTAGATATAATGAAATCCACTTTGGAAAAATAATTTGCAACTTTTTCTCTATAAGGCATAGGAATTAATTTACTAGCTTTTTCTATAATTAAAGGCCAATCACGTAATATATAGAAAAACACTACAGGAGTAATTACCATTAATGATAACGTGTTAAAGCTTGAACTTAACACTTGGATTATAAAGTTACTAGCAATATCAAGAGCATTCATGAAATAAGATACATAGTCGCTGTAATTTTCTGCTAGATTTTTAGATAAGTGATCAAATAAGCTATCCTCGATTTTTATATTAAGAAATTCTAATACAGAGGGGATTACTTTAAGCTTTAATGAAGGCACTTTACTCACTAAGAAATTTAATATTGAAGTAATTTGAACATATATAATAGGCAAAACAAATGTTATAACTAGTATAAAAGCTATTAATAAAACAAGTATTATAAAAATAACAGAACATGAACGCGGTATTCTATACTTTTCAAACTTGACCACTAGCGGATTAAACAAATATGCAATAATAATAGATATTAAACATGGAAAAATCATAGGACGCATCAGGAATAACATCCCTATTATAAAAAGCAGTATAAAACAAATAGTTATATGACGTTTTTGCATGCTTTTAGCATAGCTAATTTACTGAAAAATATGCAATTTATTTTTCCTATGTTGAAAGTATTTTACGATTTGTAATACTATTTATTACTTCTGTTAAGTAGTAGTTTTTTGTTAAGAATATGGAATTTTAGGCATAGAATTCCCCCATGTGAAAAAAAATTCAGAAAAAATGCAGTGCCATACGACAGAGATTAAGCATGTGTGTGCACCCACATACGCTGAAGAAGATACGCTACATTTTTAACTGAATTTTAGATGCGTAATAGAAAGGCCTGCAGGCAAAGATAGATTTTGAGCTCTCTAAATATCTCTTTTGCTATTATAATTATGCTAATTAAGTAGGGGAAGTAATTTTTTATATAAAGTCAAAAATTTTTTTTGAAAAGAATTTGGGGTAAAGAGGGAAGCCTCTGCAAAGAGAAAATAGGCCTCTTCTTAATCCTATTGAAATTTTAGATAGCCTGCTATTATACACTCACGCTAAAAGTGATAAATATGCACACTAACAGACTTAAGAAATACAAAATAGCAGCATTAATAGTTGCAGCGGGAATAGGCAGTAGATGCAGTTCTACGATTCCTAAGCAATATGTAAAACTTGCAGGTAAATCTGTTTTATTTCATACAATTAAAAGATTTCTGGCTAACCAATATATAGATTACATAAGAATAGCAATTAATAGAGACCATGAAAATTTCTATGAGAAAGCTATATCGCCAATTACAGATACTAAATTACTAAGCCCTGTATACGGAGGAGAAAACAGGCAAAGTTCAGTTAAACTAGGGCTTGAAAGCTTACAAAAAGTTAACCCAGATTTTGTAGTTATACACGATGCTTGTAGGCCTTTTGTGTCAGATGTTCTGATAGATAACTTGGCTCAGTTCATGATTAATGATCAATATACAGGAGTAGTTCCAGCAGTAGAAGTCGAAGACACTATGTCATTGGTGAGTAATAGTTTTATTGAATCTACGATTTCGAGAGAAAAGCTCAGAGCCATACAAACTCCTCAAATTTTTAATTTCAAAGAATTATTATCATGCCATCAATCAGTCAAAGAATTTACTGACGATTCATCACTAATGGTAGAGCACAAAAAACATGTTGCGATTATTAAAGGTGAGAAAAGCAATTTTAAGTTAACCACAAAAGAGGATATCAATATGGCAAAGCTTCTCTTTGAAGAGCCAAAATTTCGTGTCGGAGCTGGTTATGATATACATAAGTTCATTAAAGTTCAAAATGGTGCTGAGAGCTTTATAAAAATTTGCGGTGTGAAAATTGAGCACAACATGGCAATAGAAGCACATTCAGATGGTGATGTTGCAATACATGCAATCGTTGATGCAATACTCGGAGCACTAGGATGTGGCGACATAGGAGAGCACTTTCCTCCTAGTTCCTCTGAATGGAAAGATTGCAATTCATCTCACTTTCTTGACTTTGCTGCTAAAAAAGCAAAGGAAAAAGGGTACAGCGTGTCTAATTTAGATATTACTATAGTTTGTGAGGAGCCTAAAATATCGCCTTACAAAGTAGAAATGAAGAAATTCATATCAAAAGCATTAGAGATTGATGATGAATTTGTAAATATCAAAGCAACCACTGCAGAAAAATTAGGTTCTCTTGGAAGAAATGAAGGAATAGCAGCATATGCTTCTGTGTTATTGCATACAAACTTTTATTGGGAATAGAAACGAAAAAATTACTTTACAAACTCCGCCAGCCTTCTTATCATGAAACTGAAGGTATTCAGTTATCTTCATCTGTGCAGATTAAACAGCAAGAAAACAACGTAGTTGGCGTCTTATTTTTAATTTTTTGCACTATGTGCACCTTATGTCTTTATCAAATTTCTAGGTTTTTGCCTACACAAGCTGAAACGCGCTGTTTAAGACAGTATAGTACGCCAATTTGCAGGATTAGAGAGTGAACACTAATTACCACGGGGTTTCTTTTGCCTTTTTTTCTGCTTAGTAAATTTCTTAAACATTTTAGCTAAGGTTAGTTGCATTTAAAAGCAGCTAAATTGCAGTGTTTAAGACTTAAAAAACGCCAAATACTGAAAATAAACAATGACCAGGGCTTCTTTTGCCTTTTTTTTGTTTGGTAAATTTTTTAATATTTATAGCAACATGAACTGGGCAGGAAGGTGTCATTCCAGTGCTCCTTTTTTTGTCATCCCAGTGTCTGGGCTACTTTGATGACACCATTCTTTCTTCTGGATCCAAGTAGTCAAGCTACTTTGATGACGGGAGAAGGAGGCACTGGAATGACAGGAGAAGGAAGCACTGGGATGACAGAAGAAGGAGGCACTGGGATGACACCCTTTTGGATAGATCCCAGTGTCAAGCACTGGAATGACATCATAGGGGCTTGCATGACATCATTCTTTTTTCTGGATCCCAGTGTCTGGGCACTGGGATGACAAAAAAGGAGGCACTAGGATGACAAAGGAGAGATACTCGGATGATACCTTTTTTCTACTTAGTTTGGGTTATGCAAGAAGTCTATTATAATCAGGCTTTAAGTATGCGGAAGTAATTTTTTTCGTTAGAGTAAAAAATTTTTTCTATAGCTAATCAAAGTGAGATTAAGAGAAACTTACCACTTTCTTTACAAAGGGTTTGATGTTACCATTTGACTGCCTATTTTGAATTTATTGAATGAACATTAACATAAAGAATCTAGTTCATGCTTTTTCTAAATTGCCAAGTTTAGGGCCATCATCATCACGCAGGTTAGTTATACATTTACTCCAAAACAAAGAAAAAGTTATGCTACCGCTTGCATCTTTGATTAAAGAGCTAGCAGATCTTATAATAGAGTGTGAAGTTTGCGGAAATCTAGATACTAAGTCACCTTGTTCTATTTGTACTAACCCAAAACGTGACACTAAGTTACTGTGTGTAGTAGAAGAATTAGGTGATCTATGGGCATTTGAAAAAGGAAGTATATATTCAGGTTTATACCATGTTTTGGGGGGCAGATTGTCTGCAATAAACGGCATAGGTCCAAAAGAACTTAACCTTGATACTATTCTGGAAAGAGTGACAAAATCTAAAGTTGAAGAGATAATTATTGCAATTAATCCGACATTGGAGGGTCAAGTTACTGCACAATATATAATTGAATTGCTAAAAAACTTGAATGTGAAAATATCACGTCTTGCTTGCGGCATACCAATGGGCGGAGAAATTGACTACCTAGATGAAGGAACGCTGAGGATAGCACTTACTTCAAGACAAGAATATGAGTTAAATGTAAAATAAGGTATGTACTTAAAAAAACTTATATCATGGATGACATTTAAAAAGAAAGAAGCAGCACCACTACCCGAGGTGGTGTGGGAGAATGACTATCTTGGCTATAAGCAATTTTCAGGCAAATTCAACACTATAATTAAAACGATTGATCAGTCTTTTACAATAATATCTTTAGAAGGATATGATGGATGGGGCAAGACGTTTTTTTTGAAAGAATGGGTAAAAGAGTTAAAACAGCAAAATGAAATTGCAGCTTATTATAGTGCATGGGATATCAATGCATTGGACCAACCACTACCCTCTTTTTTAAATTTTCTATTTGAAGATTTATTTGCGTCGTACGAAGTAAAAAGAAGCGTTATACAACAGTTCAAGAACATAAACCAAGAGCTATTTTCTCTAAACACACTAGGAAAGCTGATCAGTAAATCTCCACTTGCTATGCTTTCAGTATTTCTTGATGCTGCAAAAGAGGCTGATAAAAAAGACATAGGTTTTGTCTTGAGTGAATTAAGTCTTCTCCAAAGAAGAAAAGAGAGTACTAGAGATTTTAAAACACAGTTAGCGGATGTGGTTAATAAAATCAGAAAAGACAAAAACATTTATATAATGGTGGATAATCTTGATGTGTGCCGTCCTAAATTCGTTGTCGATTTTTTGGAATCTATAAAGCATATGCTTGATGTGGAGGGGCTGGTTTTCATTATTTCTGTAAGTAAAGATAAGAGTAATGTACAGAGAGCAATCAGCACAATACTTGGACCGAATTTTGATCTAAAATCTTTTACTGATCTCTTTTTACATTTACCAAAACAACCGATAGAAAAATTTACAAAAGAACTATTTGAAAATATTAAATTACCGAAAAAATCAAAAAGTTTAATTATAGATAGTTTTATATTTTATGCAGAAAGCCTATCACTATCGCTGAAAACAATAGAATATTGCACAAAAAAAATAAAACTATGTCTTCTGAATTATATAAAGGAAGAATTACCTGATCCGAATTTGTTTTCATTTTTGGTAATACTGCAATCGATAAATATTGATATATATGAAGAATTAGATTTATCGTATCAAAAAGCGCTGGAGAAGATTGAGAGTGAGTATAAGTCTCTAATTTTGGCTCAAATAAATGGTCAAGAAGAATGGGAAAGACTTAAAATTTCTCTAGAAACTGCCTTTGCAGAAAAAATTAACAAAGCTATGAAGGATATGATGTTTTGAAAAGATACCCTACCTTTGCATATACAAAGATAGGGTAACATTTGATTAACGCCCTTTTACTATATCATTACCTTGTTCAAACTTTTTGATTAATTCGCTTACGTTGACATTAGATAATTTTTTGCCTGCAGATTTGTCATTATGTGAAGCATCAGGTTTACGAAGGTCTTCCTTACTGTTACTCCTAGTATAGTACTTTTCATAATAGTCCAAATAAGGTAAAATAAGGATTTGTAGTAGTGAAGGTAGGTATGCCAGCAGCATATAGTTATGACTTAAGGAAAAAAGCAATGGAAGCTCTAGACGAGGGAGAAAGCAGAGAAACAGTGGCAGCAAGATTTAAAATTGGACGAACTACTTTGTGGGAGTGGCAGCAAAGAAGAAAAGAAACAGGTGACTTTCAATCAAAAAAACTTGGAAATGGAGGTTACAATCACAAAATTACCGACTGGGATGCCTTTGCTAAATTTGCCAGAGAAAACGGAGGAAAGACTCTATTGGAAATGGCTAAACTTTGGAGCAACGTTAGTATCCAAACTATCCACCGAGCCCTGAAAAAAATTGGATTTACACGCAAAAAAAGACCTATGGGTACAAGGAAAGAAGCGAAGAAAAACGTGCTAAATTCTTGAAAATTATAGCAACAAAAGAACCTAAAAACTTAGTGTATATAGATGAGTCTGGCATTGACAACACTGAAGACTACCCCTATGGATATTGTCAGAAGGGACAGCGGTTTTATGCCCTAAAATCTGGGAAGAAAACTCAACGAATCAGTATGATTGCAGCTTTAAGTGAAAGAAAAATAGTTGCTCCATTAACCTTTGAAGGCCACTGTAATATGGATATTTTTAATGGATGGTTTGAGCAATTTTTGATACCGACCTTGGAACCTGGACAAACTGTCATTCTTGACAATGCTACTTTTCATAAGTCTGATAAGATCATTAAGCTTGCTAAAGGGATTGGTGCAGAAATTTTGTATCTGCCACCGTATTCTCCAGATTTTAACAAAATTGAACATCATTGGTTTGCTATAAAAAACAGAGTCAGGAAAAACATTCCTCTATTCAAGTCTTTTCGTCATGCTGTTGATTCTGCCTTTCTATGATCTGTTCGGATTATTATGAGAAGTGCTATAATATTACATCTGACAATGTTTGAATTATTAGACTTATCGCTTATATCTGAAATATTACTTTTTTCACTGTACGAAGACGAGTTGCTTGACATATTGTCTAAACTAAAACGCTTTTTACCTTGATAGATTGGATTCCAATCAAGTGGATTATAAGCTTTAGCTTTTTTATCAAGAGTGCTGCTACTAACATCACTATCCCCTGAATCACGGCGTTGTTTGTTAGGAGTGCTATAAATATTGTCTTCCATGAGTTTTCGCATTGTTGGGCCAAATGTTCTTCCAAGATTGCTACTCACTGTTTTATTACTATCATTTGCTTGAGAATGAGATGCATTTCGCTCAAAAATCGCTTTTATTCCAGCAAATTTAGCTTGGGAAGATTTTGGAGGAACAGGTGGAGCAACCATACCTTTCGAGTTTTCATTTTTAGGAAAAATTTTTGGATTATTTTTTTCTACTGTAGTATTCATTTTTTTACCTCTAAACCTATTCACTAATAAAAGTATAAATTGAGAGTATTAATTTTATAATAACGATGCTAACAGGTTTCAAATAAGCATCGCCAGAGGATTCTCTATATAATGCTTAAAGGCATTTAAAAATTTTGCTCCGAGTGCCCCATCAACCGTCCTGTGGTCAACAGAGAGTGTTACTGTCATTATTTCTGCTATCTCTATTTTCTCATTTATAACAATTGGTTGTTTTTTGGATGCACCAACTGCCATTATGCAAGATTGCGGTGGATTGATTATAGCACTGAAGGCTTTTATACCAAACATTCCTAAATTAGAAATAGTAAACCCTCCTCCTTGAAACTCTTCAGGTTTCAATTTTCCAGATCTTGCTCTGCTTACTAAATCTTTCACTTCTTTTGATATAGATAAAATACCCTTTTTATCAGCGTTTTTCACTATAGGAGTAATTAATCCATCTTCAAGTGCCACGGCGATTGAAATATCTACATTCGAGTATTTAAGTATTTTATTATCTATCCACGAAGAATTTATATCAGGAAATTTTTTCATGCTAAAAGCCACAGCTTTTATAACCAAGTCATTGATTGTTACTTTATTGTTTTCATCTGCTGAGTTAATCTCATTTTTGAGCGATATTAACTTATCAACTCGGCAGTCTACAGTTAAATAAAAATGTGGAACATTCTGTTTGGATTCAGTCAGGCGCTGCGCTATCACTTGGCGTATGTTGCTTACTTCAACTATCTCAGGACTTTCAGTGCATATACCACTGCTTAAAGACTCTAACACATCAGCTTTGATAATACGGCCATATGGACCTGTACCTTTTAATCGCTTTACATCAACACCTTCATTTTGAGCTATTTTCTTAGCTAATGGGCTTATTTTTGTTCTACCTTCTGTTGTCTTAGTATCTTCTTCTTTTCTAGATCCCAGTGTCAAGCACTGGGATGACATTGAGGGGTTGGATTCCAGTGTCAAGCACTGGGATGACATCAAAGAGTTGGATGACATCGAATGGTTAGATGACATTGGAGGGTTGGATGACATTGAGGAGTTGGATGGCACTGAGGGATTGGTTTCAACTTCTTTCTTAGCTTCAATATTGGTAGCAGAAGTTGAAACATAGTTACCGAGTGCACTTTCATCTTCTCCTTCTTCCAGCATTAAAGCTATCAGTTGATTGACAGGCACGCCGCTTGTTCCTTCTGTTACTAAAATTTTTGCTATGATTCCTTCATCCACAGACTCAAATTCCATTATGGCTTTATCAGTCTCTATCTCGGCAATTACATCGCCTACTTCAACTTTGTCTTGTTCTTTTTTATGCCACTTGACAATTTTTCCTCCAGTTTTGCTCATTGTCGGAGAAAGAGCAGGCATTAATATTTCTATAGGCATTGATTTTGCATTTAAAGATCTATTCAATTTTTAATTTACTCTTTATCTTATGTCAACCTAATCGTGAATTATGATGAATAAACTATCCCTCACGTCATCCCAGTGCATGACACTGGGCAGTACTATTATCCTATTGTTTTTATTATTTAGCCATAGCTTGTTTGCTAATAACTTTGTTTCAACCAAATCAAATAAAATCAACATGAGAACGGGGCCAGGGTTTCACTATCCTGTAAAATGGATATACACTTGCAAAAATCTGCCCCTGAAAGTGATAGAAGAGTTTGAGAGTTGGAAAAAGGTCTGCGATATAGATGAAGACTGCGGATGGATAAAAGGCAATCTTCTTAGTGATAAGCGCTACGCGATTGTAAAAGAAGATACTTATGGATATCAAAAACAGAGTGTAGACAGCAAGATTACTATGAAAATAGACAAGTTTGTTGTGATGAAGATAGAAAAATGCAACGAAGAATGGTGCTTTCTTTCCACCCCAAAACGCAAAGCATGGGTACAAAAAAAACATATATATGGGGTTGATTAGGTTGACAAAAGATCTGAATTAACACTAGTTTCTGGGCCTTCTGTAGCATGCTCTTCAGATGAAGCAGAGGGTTCTTGAGGCTCTGGAGACTGTACAGGGCTATCACAGAAACTCCTTAACATCTCCTCAGCGGATGAATCTAAAATTTGTACAATAGACTTTTCACTCTGCTCTTTTAGCGATTGATCAAACCTAAAGATCAACTTAGAAAACTCGCTACCTGATTTTTCAGCTTCGCTTTTTATTTTACTTTCTATGCTTGCAATATTATCTTGTTCAATTTCTTCTTTTTTTATGTTGAATGAATTTGCAATATCTTGATATCTAATCTTACAATTTCCACAACCAATTATACAAAAAGCAATAGAGTCAGATATTTCACTTGCAGCCCACTTATGTATAGTGTAAGCCAAATAATTGTCATGGTATTTAATGCTAAATTGTTGTTCTATTAACTCAGAAATTTTATTCTTTAGAGACATAAAGTACCCTCCTTACATTCGTTATACCTTTTTGTTAAGATACACCATTTACTACATGCTTTGTTTTAATTAATTATTAAAACAAGAGCATCATTTCCAGAGCTATATCTTTTTACCTTAATAATTCTTTTTTGATTTCCTCTTCAATCATCTTAATTATACTCGTGTCAGCATCACCTGTCAAAAAATCCCTAACATTCCCGAGATCATATCGATTTCCTATCCTTTTTTCAATAGCATCATCTATTATGTCTATGTCAAATCCCTTTATAATAGGCGTTATCTTCACATACCCTGCAGAGCCTTTACCATAAATTCCTTTGCTTTTATCAATGCAACCACCTGTACCAGGTTTACTGCTTCTAAAACCCTTTCTACATTCTACTGTTTCATACTTGATTTCACCATTTTCTATATATGCTATCCTATTATCTTCAGTAAACTGCAATCCTTTTACTATAGTTTCTTTTTTTAATTTTACACTATCATCAATTATTGTTTCCATATAATCCCTATACCGACCTTTATATTCATAGTCTTTATAGATGCCTCCACCTCCCATAGTGATTAAATCCTTGCACTCTTGTTTGCCTAAACGACACTTTCTTATAAAAATAGGACCACCATCCTTATCTGTGTATCTCGTTTCTCTGTTACCTCCTCCCTCTGAAACTTCAATGTCAATGATAGGATAATCAGGATCAATTTCCAATTTAGCTTTAATATAATCTCCTGGCATTCCTGCTCTAGTTTCAGTGGAACAGGCATTCTTCTTGGTGGCATCATCTACATAAGATCCGCAGTAAGTGGGTGTATCTTTTATGTGACCTGCTTCACCACATCCCCACACTTCTATTTCAACACGGCTAGATGTTATTTGTGAGCCATCCACATCATGATTTCCACTTCCAAAATCATGGGACTTTTCGCTCTTTTTTTCCAGTTCTTTCTCGATTATCTCTTTTAATTTCTCTTGTAATTTTTTCTCTTTTAATTTTTCTTTTAATTTCTTTCTTAAACCTTCCAAATCAAACCTACACAATTTATCAGCGTAAAAGACCTCTGTTCTATCTGCTTTAATCGGTTGATCTTTTAATTGTGTACACTTTTGTACTTCATTTTTTTCATCTCTTAATACTTTACCATCCTTATCTTTACAATCCACTTCCTCATACCTTAAGTAAAATTGCTTATCATTTTCATTTTTATTTTTATTCAAATATTGTTTTGAACGGCTACACTTTCCATCAAAGCAGATGCAACCATCATTACCTTGCTTACATCCTTCTTTATGCTCTGTATCTATCAACTTATATACTACTTTGACTTTGTTGTTTGCAAATTGTTCATCTATGTCTTTATCGTAATTCACGCAGTAACTGCATTCTCCCTTCTTCTGCTTATTTTCGTCAGGGAAGAAAACGTATCCTTGCTTATTAAATATTATTTTATCCAACCGATTTTGAGGTTCTTTCAAAAGGTCAACTATTTCCTTGCTTGGAAGATAATAGAACTGATTTGATTCCTTGGAGTAAACAGCATTGTATTTAATATATTTTGTTCCCATTAATTTTAGTGGTATTATCTCATTTTCTCTTTTAAGAACAAACTCCTCTGGTTCTGGCTGCCAACCAGAAAGACAAAGCATTTTACTGTTAGAATTTCCTTTATACTTTACTTCTATTTCTGGTTGTCCTAAGTTGTTCAATTTGCACTTATTCCCCTGAAACTCTTTACATTCCGTTTCAATATCAGGAACATAGCCATATTCTTTCAGAACTTTAAATTGTTGCGGATTACTTTCTAATATACCTTCTATAATATTATCAATATAATTTTTTTTGTTATTACTATCAGTCGTTTTTGCTACTATTGCTGGTTTTACTACTTTTAAAGATAGAGGGCCAATATTTACAGGATGGTTGGTAACATTAAAAGTACAGGAACCATTACTGTAGGTTCCGTGTGCTCTACAAGTGCTCTCGCTCATCTTCATTTCTATTTCTAGCGTGTTTTCATTTGCTACCTTCACTATCTTAGGTTCTGGAGCAGGTGGTGCCGGGAAGCAGCGGACGAACTGTGGATTTTTTCCATCTATACTTTGAGTTCCATGGTATTCAGCGCAGAGCTTATCTTTTTCTCTATAAGTTGCGAAGTAATGTGTCGTGCCATCTTTATCCAAAATAGGATACTCCCTAACAACTTCATCCGAAGTAAGGCGCTCCCCAGCTTTATCTTTTTTGTATTTTCTGGGAAAATCTAATTCTTTTCCAATCTTTCTGTCTTCTTCTATTAGATCACCAGCTATTACCTTAACTTTAGGGTTAAAGTAATCATTGTCTTTATCTGTTATAGGAACAATTCTAACTTGTGGAGGTGACATTGCAAGTTGCTCACAGAACGGAGGGGGGCCAGGTGCAAGTGGCACAGGGGCACATTTTATCTTTTGCTTTCCTTTATTCCATGATGAACAAGTATCACAAACGTTTTCCATATCCCCTGGACGGAAAATATTTTCTCCCTGAAGCACTCTTGAAAACCATGCAGAACTACCCATACAAGCGCCTTTTTGGCTACAAGCACATATTTTAGGAGACTTAGCAAACTTCGTTTTTTCTTCATCAGTAACATTGTCTGCCCATTCCCACTCAAGACTATCTGCTATTTTTGCATTAACAGATGTTTTATCTCCTTCCCAATCAATAAACACTGCTGCAGAGACTCCACCTCCTGTATCTTGTGTACCATATATCTGGCGGCAGGATGTTCCACTAGGTAATATATAACAATTATCTTTTCCTTCATAATCACAGACTTGAATCTTTGGATTAAAATAACCATCAATTCCTTGGTCTTTTACTTGTCTTACTGTAATATATTGGTATAGCTTTTCATCAACTTTAAAACTACCTTTAGTACCAAAAGTAAAAATTGCTAAAAAACCCTCCAAAGCTTTTTTGCCTCCAGCTTCAAGTATAGTATTACTCTCTACAAGAGGCGGACAATCAGCATATCCTTGATACGAAAGACCAAATGTCAAAAAGAACATCAATAAGAAATTAAGCTTTACACTTTTCATAGAACACCGGTAACCACTCATTAACTTCTTCTCCTTTTTCTTTTATTGCCTCATACATGTACTTTATAGTCTCTTTATTAGCTGAAAGTACATGTATTTCTTGCATATTCTTTAAATCTAAATTTAAAGTTACTAACCCCTTATACTGTTTTATCAAAAATAAACCTTCCTGTGTTGGCGTCTGCAGAATTATATTCAGTTCCTCTTTCGATAGAGAAAATGCTTTCATGTATAATCTATTTGCATTGACGTTCGGCATCAAGATTCTTGTATCAACATGTTTATCTAAATATTGAGTAAATTTGCTAGCAAATGCGAGGTTTAAATTTTCAGTACTTAGGATTACCACAATATTTAGTTCCGTCATTCTTTGCATCCAGTTATCAAACTCTTTCTCTGTAGGAAAAATATTACTTATCTCCCATGCTTCATCCAAAACAAGTATTGCAGGCAAGCCATCACATTTTGCCTCAAAAGAATATAAAAAATAGTAAAGTATCACGGACATACATTCCTTTTGTTTTGTAAGGTTTGCGGTGTTGAGAGATATAATTTTTGTTTCCCAGTCAATATCTGATTCATCACCATCTTGAAATAAGTAAGCAAAGTCACCATCGTCACACCATCTACTTATCTTACCCCCAAGGAGCAAGAGCACCTCAGAAATTTGTGAAATAGAACGTGATTCCTTGGGTATAGCAAATATAGAATCCACAATTTTTCTTATCTTTTCTTCTACGTCCACCAAGCTCGTATCGGCTACCATTCTTTTGATCAGTTCAACCAACATATTGCGATTGGAAGCACTATCTTCAATGTTTAGTGGATTAAATTTTAGGCTTTTGTCCTTATACTTCGGATCGATTATATAATATTTACCACTCACTGCTTTAGTAAAAATTATTGATTTTCCAGTGTTATCCAATATGACAATTCTTGGGTTAAACTTTCTTGATTCTGATAATAGGAAATTAATGAGTGAAGTTCTGCCTGAATTTGGAGCTCCAAGTATCGTAGTATGGCCATTATTTCTTTTTCCATGAAAATTAAAGAAGTAAGGATTTCCTTCTTTTGAGAAAAAAACTGTTACCGCTTCTTTCCACCTTCCTCCTTTTAATGTACCTGACGTAAAATCGTGCAGCATAGCAAAACTGCAAGCATATTTTGCTAATATATTTTTCGGTTGCGTAATAAAAGCAAAATTGCCTGGAAGTTGTGCCCAAAAATGACTTTCCATATGTAGATCAGTTCTAAATATCATGAAGCCAATCAATGACATTATAGAAGATAAATCACTAATATTTTTGGCTAACTTATTCCTATCGTCTGCAAATATTGTAAAAATAATTTTCTGTTGGCAGAAGTCTAGACTAGAGGTCTTTTCAAGCTCTATTATTTCTTCAATTCCTGAGCTTTTAAGTAAGGTATTATCCTCACTAATTTGCAGCATGTTAATTTGTTTATTAAATTCTTTTATTGCCTTACTATTACTAGTAAATATCATTATTTCTGTAATGATAAATTCAGATTCAAGCTGCAAGCACCTATCTATATTGCCTAAGGAGATTTCTCGGTATTCCTTTATGCTGAAAACAGAGCCAAATTTCTGTTGATTTTTAAAGATTGTCTGAAACGTATTGAAACCAAAAGCTATTTTAAAATTTCTAATATATTGCGACAGGTCCCTTTCATGTATTGGATAATCTTTGTGCGTTAATGTAACAATATAGTGGAGAAATTCTATCATTTCAGAATATATTTTACCTTCACTAAATCTTAGACCCAGTTTTTTAGCTCCAAAAGGTCCTAAATCATCGTGAATTAAGTCAGTTATCTTTTGCAACTCCTGGTGACTTTCTTGTAAAGACAGCTTATGCTTATTCTTTATTCTATTAAAAAAAAATGAATTATTAGTATGCTTACCAAAATCGCTAAACAATATTACAATATATAATTCATTTATATACTGTAATTTACTATCAGTGAGTTTATCAAACCGCGCTGAATGTAGCTTATCAGAGAAGTCTTCAGTTTTATTCCATTTTAAGCTCAATTTATTGCGCTTTCGGACAGTATGAATCCAAACGGTAAAATATAGGCTATTAATATTTTTTGATATGCTTTTTCTAATTTCAGTTCTAAGGTCGCTGTAATTATCAACAGAAGAATAATCTTCTAACTTGATTATTTTTAACAACTCTCCCTGTTTTGTTAGTATAGTTTCTTCATTGTAATGACAAGCATAAGGAATGAAATCTAAATCAATGCTCTCTAGTAATGCTAGACTGCTCTTTTTTTTAGGCTTAAAGCTAGTAGCCGGTACTTTTGATTGCATACAACATCATGTGTATTTAATAGATAGTAGAAAAAACACTATCTCCCATCATAACTTATTATTCGATGTGTTGTTAGTTTTAAGTTGCGTTGGTTCATCATACTGCTTTTCTTTCTTCCTGTTATCTAATGCTGAAATTGCATCTTTTGCCTTCTCTGTACTTCCAAACATCATGATCAGTACACCAAACATTATCATAAAAAAGATTAGACCTCTGAACACTACTGCAAGTATCACCGCAGCTATACACAACCCTATGATTGTTGAAGGACTCATATTTTCTACAGTATCTTTAATTGAAAATGAAGAAATAAAATCTCTTACCGTTTCTTGTATACCCTTTAATTCATCACTCACCGAAGCTTCGCTAGAATATGATGCAAAAATGAAACTTAATAAGGCTATAAAAACCAAAACTTTATTCAATTGAATGCGCATCAACTAAATACCCTTTAAATATTCCTCAAATATAACAACTTTTATATCAACAAGCAAGAACTGAATTCACTTATTCACTATAAGTAACACATATTTAATTTTTATAGACGTGAACATGCTGTAAGCTCTTTATCATCAACAAGAGGTTCCACATTAATGGATGTTAATTTACTTGATAGGAAGTTTGAATGCAATTCAGCTACTGCTGCTATAGCAAACACTGCAGCCATAGCAAGTAGTCCTGCTCCTACCAGTCCTGATGTCATTGCTCCTGCAACAATGCACCCTATTGTAGAGAGAGCACAACCTGCTACAAGTGCAACGTGAAGATTTCTGTTATTGGGTTGTTTCTCAGGTGGCGTACCTTTACTATTGTTTTTGTTTGCAGAAGGTTTTTGCACAATGGGAGCGGTGTTCTTTTTTTCTTCAGGTTGCAATGGCTGACTACCTGTCATCTGAGTAGCCTGACCATCTGGATCCATATTTTTTTCTCTCTGAATCTCAGTGTCAGCTACTTGGATGACACCTGGGCTGACTCCATTTTTAACTTGATCTTCAATCTTTTTATTATATTTAGAAGGAGATCTTCGTCCACTTGGCCCTTTGGACCTTGTTTTAGTTAGGTGTGCTAATTTTGTCTCTCCTTCATCCTCTGGTTGTAAGCCATTATCTCCTTCAACAGAGCTCAATGTTGAGTTTAAACTTTCCTCAGATGAAGTGCTTGTTACTAAAGTTAAACTGCTCCTTCTGCTACTTACTGGTGATTCTAAATTTTCTTCACTCGGTTTACGTGAACTTACTCCACTATCTGAATCACTACTGAGCTTAGGAGTATTTGTATTATCTTGTCTATCTATTTGACTATTTCTACGACCGTTTTGATTTTGAATAGTGCTACCGGAATCATTTTCATTGATGATCTTGCTAAGATCGTCTGAAATTTTCAGTTTCATAATTATTGCTTTTAAGTTTGGCTCGTTTAATTTTGTTTCTAACTCTGAAAGGAAGCGTTGAAAACGCTCATATTCTTCTTCGCCGGCCTGTTTAATAGCATCTGAAATTATTTCTGCTATTTTCTTTTTCTCTTCTGTTTCTAGGTTTTTTGATTGCATTATTTCTCCTAGCAACGCTGGAAGGAAGTTCTCGATATAATACTTATAATGTTTTCGATATTCCTCTTGTTTTTCCGGTGATTTTTCTAATTCAATTCGTTCTCTCAGCGATTTTTCTAATTTAGTTAATACCTTAGGATCATCCCCTTGCTTGAACAACTCTATGCATTTTTTGATAGTTCCACCTCCATTTTTTTTTGGGCTTTTATGATTATGTGTTTTTTTTGTTACCTTGTTGTATATAATTTCATGCAATGATTGGTTAATATCTCCTTCCTTACTCTTAGGTTTTTTAAAGGGACTGTGCATAACATTCCTCCATACATAATAAAATGTATAGATACCTTTTTAGCGTTAATTTTACATTAAAACTGGGCAATTATGCCATATTATAAATAATTGCGGCAACTTGCTTATTGGAAGGTCGCTTAACTATTTGCTTTCTGGGCTTTCTACTTCTACAGATTTGCTATTAATATGATTCTTTGCTTGTTGAACTAACATATCCACTACTTCTTTTACAGGCTTTTCCCTATCAACCATGCCAACACTTTGGCCGGCCATTAGAGATCCCGTTTCAACATCTCCATCAATTACTGCTCTCCTTAAAGCTCCAGCCCAGAACTTTTCTATTTCAAGCTGCCCATCTTCTTTTGAGATCTGTCCCTTTTGGTATTCATCAATAACTTTTTTTTGATGCTTCATAAAATCATCACTTGCTTTGTTGGCTATAGCTCTTACTGGAATTACAGGAAAATCAGCACTTATTTGCACAGAAGACACTGCATTACGCGCAGCTGATTTAATAAACACTTTCTTAAAATTTTTGTGGGCAATTGACTCATTAGTGCAGACAAATAATGTACCTATTTGACAGCCACTTGCCCCCATTTCTAAGTAATTAACTATCATTTCACCTCTTCCTATTCCACCTGCAACAAACACTGGTGTTTGTTCATTTTTAAAATGAGGCAATATCTCTTGTGCGAGAACAGAAGTGCTAACTGGCCCTATGTGCCCGCCTGCTTCCATTCCCTCTATTATTAACGCATCTACTCCCATTTTTACTAACCTTTTCGCAAGGCTTAATGCTGGTGCAAAGCACATAACTTTAATGCCTGCACTCTTAATTTTTTCTATATTAGGCTTCGTTGGTAATCCGCCGGCAAGCACTATATGGCTTACTTTCGTTTCAATACACACATCTATCAACTCACTCAACTTTGGGTGCATAGTAATTAGATTTACACCAAATGGCTTGTTAGTTAATTTCTGTGTCTCTATGATTTCTTTTTCCAGTAAATCTGGGAACATTGCGCCACATGCAATTACACCGAAACCACCAGCATTTGAGATTGCCGAAACCAAATTTCTCTCTGAAACCCAGCTCATAGCACCACCCATTATCGCAAACTCACTACCAAGAAAATCTGTTCCTTTTTTCCAGAGGCTACTTAACATATAACCTATATCATACGTTTAAAAATATTTTGTTTATCTATAAATGTGTGTTTCAAAGCGCCAAGTATATGCAAGATTATAAAGAGTACCATAAAATATGCAAACATCGAATGTAGCTGATTAGCCGTGTTAGCTAGATCTTTGTTTTGATTAATCAACAAAGGGATATGAAAAAAATACTTGATCTTTTTGCCAGAAGCAGAAGACATAACATAGCCAGATAGTGGCATTAGCACCATTAAAGAATATAAACCAAAGTGTACCGTTTTGCTCGCATTGATTACAAACCGAGAAAAATTTGCTGGAAGTCGTGGAACATAAGTAAAGACGCGAAAAAATATGCGTACTATGATTAATCCAAGAATAGTGATACCGCAAGCCTTATGAATAGCGTATATGTTGAACTTAATTTCATTGCTAAGTGGCAAGCTCTTCATATAAAGTCCAGAACAAAGCATACCGATAATAAAAGCAGCCATCAACCAGTGGATAACTCTTAAACCCAGGCTATATTTATTGTCTTCCATTTTGATTACTCTAAAGTAGCATTTATATAATAGAAAAACTATTTTTCAATCAAAATTATTAAAGCAATTTAGATTTACCGACAATGTAAATTCAAGAGCAATCCTGCCATCTAGGTAGCTGGTAGAAACGAAAAACTTCCTTGACAAACTCCGCCAGCGCCCTTATCATGATACTGAAGGTATTCAGTTATCTTCATCTGTGCAGATTAAACAGCAAGAAAACAACGTAGTTGGCGTCTTATTTTTAATTTTTTGCACTATGTGCACCTTATGTCTTCACAGTATTGCTAGCTATATAAGCTGAAACGCGCTGTTTAAGACAGTATAGTACGCCAATTTGCAGGATTAGGAAGTGAACACTAATTACCACTCGATTTCTTTGTCTTTTTTTTCTGCCTGGTAAATTTCTTAATGTTTACAATTTAGGTTAACTGCACTTAAAAGCAGCTAAATTGCAGTGTTTAAGACTTAAAGAACGCCGATACTGAAAATAAACAATGATCGGGGCTTCTTTTGCCTTTTTTTTCATTTGGTAAATTTCTTAATATTTATGGCTAAAGATTGCATGAATGTTGCAATTACAAAAGCGATCTCTACTAGGGAGGCCAGTGCTCCTTTTTTTTTCATCCCAGTGCGTGACACTGGGAATTTTATCAAGTATAAAAGTTATGTTAAAATGCGCCATTTTATGGAAACTAGATCCCAGACTGGGATGACAAGAAAGGGGGCTACTTGGATGACAAGAAAGGAGCACTGGGATGACAAGAAGAGGGCTACTTGGATGACACCGAAAAAGTCTATTGGCTACCTGTAAATTATGCATAGATAGTTTGTATTACAACTGAGACTCAGAAATACTATCTTCAGTAGAATCAGGATCTTCAATTTTTGCTACTGACACCACCTTTTCTTTACTCTCTGTTTTAAACAGAGTGACTCCCTGAGTGCTGCGTCCTGCAATTCTGATATCATTTACTGAAATGCGAATTAACTTTCCTTTATCTGTAATAAGCATTATATTATCACCCTGCTCAACTGGAAAACTAGCAACAACATTACCGTTTCTGCTAGTAGTAAGAATATTGGTGATACCAACACCACCCCTGTTAGTTATTCTATACTCATACGCAGAAGTTCTTTTACCAAAGCCATTTTCGGTAATAGTTAATATAAACTCCTCATTCACTGCAAGTTTTAAGAACAATTCGTTATCTATTCCTAAATCATTCAAAGTCTTTTCCAATTTAGAATCAATGGAGTTATTAATTGCAGTCCCCAGTCTTTTTGCAAGTGGAACTTTTAAGTAAAGTTCTTTTGTTTCTGTTGCTACACCTATCCCATTTAATATGGTCATGGATATCACGCTATCATTCCTTACAAGTTTGATACCTCTTACGCCATCTGAATTGCGACTCTTAAATTGACGCACATCACTTACAACAAATCTGATACTTTTGCCGAATCTTGTTGAAAGAAAAACATGATCAATTTCATTGCATACTTTAACTGATATTAACTTATCTCCTTCATCGAGCTTGATTGCTATTTTTCCATTGCTTGGAATATAGTGAAAATCCGCTAAAGAGTTGCGCCTTATGTTCCCATGAGCAGTAGCAAAAACTATGTTTTGATTTTCGTCATTTTCACTTGGTAATGGCATTATATTAGTTATAGTTTCACCATCGCTAAGCGGGAATATATTAACAAGTGCTCTTCCACGTGCAGTTGGCTCTGCAAGAGGTAATTTATAAACTTTTAATCTATAAACTCGGCCAATATTAGAAAAGAATAAAAGGCTAGTGTGGGTATTTCCAACAAATAATTTTGTAATTACGTCCTCTTCCTTTAACCCCTGTCCTAACTTTCCTTTTCCACCACGATGCTGAGTTCTATAGTGAGAGAGCTTCACGCGCTTAATATAACCATTCATAGTTACAGTTATCACCATGTCCTCTTGTGGAATTAGATCTTCAGCTTCAATGTCCGTATCTAATTCCTCTATTAAAGTTTTTCGCGGCACAGCAAATCTGTTCTTTATTTCTTGTAGATTGTTTTTTATTTCTTTCATCAACTTCTCTCCTGAGCCAAGAAAAGCGATATATTCTTTTATCAGGTTGATCATTGAACTTAGCTCAGCTTCTAATTTGTCTTTTTCAAGGCCTGTTAAACGTTGCAATTTCATGTCAAGAATAGCCTTAATTTGTAGCTCAGTTAATCTATACACTCCATCTTTCAAAAAGCTCGCGCTATCTGAAATCAACTCAATAATAGTGTTGATTTCATTCGAAGTTTTCCATTCTTTATTTAAAAGTTCTCTACTTGCTTCCGCAGGATCTTTTGCACCACGGATGATTTTTATCACTTCATCTATGCTGAGGACCGCAATGTAGAGCCCTATATATATATGAGCTTTTTCCCTCGTTTTTCTTAGACGAAATTCTGTTCTCCTGATTAATACTTCTTTTCTAAAATCAATAAAGGCCTCTATGATTTCCTTTAATGACATCAAAGCAGGCCTGTTGTTGTTGAGGACTAAAGTGTTAACACTAAAACTACTTCTTAGTGGAGTTAGTCCTAATATTTGATTAAGTATAAAACTTGCTTCAGCATTTCTTCTGAGGTCAATTACTACTCTAATACCAGACTTATCAGACTCATCCCTAATTTCTGTTATGCCATCAATTCTTTTTTCTTTTACAAGCTCACCTATCTTCTCAATTAATTTTACTTTATTTACCTGGTAAGGTATTTCATCAATAACTATTGCTTGCCTATCTTGTGGCAAGTCTTCTATGTGAGTCTTGCCTTGCATAACAATTGATCCACGACCAGTTGCAAATGCTGATCTTATTCCAGACCTTCCAAGAATCGTTCCCCCAGTTGGGAAATCCGGCCCTGGCATCACTTCAAGTAACTCATCCAAAGTAACTTCAGGATTATCTATATATAACATACAAGCATCTATTATTTCCCCAAGGTTGTGAGAAGGAATATTGGTTGCCATACCAACTGCAACACCGCTTGCACCATTTACCAATAGATTCGGAAACTCTGCAGGCAGCACAACAGGCTCTGTTTCATTTCCATCGTAGTTTGGCCTAAAATCAACTGTATCTTCATCAATATCATTCAGTAAAAAGTGCGACACTTTTTGAAGTCTTGCTTCTGTGTATCGCATTGAAGCTGGTGGATCTCCATCTATCGAACCAAAGTTACCTTGCCCATCAACAAGTGGTAAAAGAAGAGAGAAATCTTGAGCCATCCTAACCAAGGAATCGTAAATAGCTGCATCACCATGTGGGTGATATTTCCCCATTACGTCCCCAACTATACGAGCAGCCTTTTTATATGGCTTACCGGCATCGAACCCAGCTCTTGACATTGCATATAATATGCGCCTATGAACAGGTTTAAATCCATCCCGCACGTCAGGTATAGCCCGACTTATGATAACGCTCATTGCGTAGGAGAGATAAGAATCTTCCAGCTCTTTTACTATTGAGATTGGTACTATATTATCTTGCATTTTCTATATTTTGATTGAAGTAATTAATAATATTAACATTCAGTTAAGCAAATGGGCAATGACAGACTTGAACTGCCGACCTCCTCGGTGTAAACGAGATGCTCTACCAGCTGAGCTAATTGCCCCTTTAGATGTAATTCTATAGCTCAATATTATTATTGTAAACAAAAATAGCGATAAATTAGATTTAGGTAAGCTATAAGCTTTTATGAAATCTTTGGGTGCGTGCTGTGGAGTTTTATAAATTTTAGTCTTGCTGTCACTTTGTATAAAGGTATTTTTTCACTCACATCTTTCGAAGTTGTAGCCATGTTCAACAACTTTAAGTAGAATATTGTAGCATTTTTAAAATCTGAAAGTTTATCTAGAATAACAGCTAAATTATAGGTATAAAAAATATTGTTTTCATCAAGGGAAATAGCAGTTGTCATATACTCTTTACCTTTTACATAATCCTCCTTTTTCATATAAATCAGACCTAAATTTGCTAATAAAGGAGCATAATTTTTATGTATATCATACAATTTCAACATTTCACTCAACGCCAGATCAGGATCATATTGTGAGATTATCGTCAGAAAATTTTTTAATATGTAAGGGTTACTAGGGTATTCTTTTAACAGTCTTGTGTAAATCTCTACAGCTTTTTTGTATTCTTTATTAGCGTAATAAATATTCCCCAGTCCAATCAAAGCATTTTTATGATAAGGAAACTTTGCGATAATCTGATTAAGGAGAGAAATAGCTGTTTCATTATCTCCTGACTCAAAGGAATCTTTTGCTTTTTTTAAAGTAGAGTATATGTCAAAACTCTTGCCAGAATTCTGCGCAATTTTGATATTAAATTTGTCACTTTTTCTCTCAATAACATCAAGATCTTTATACTTTTTATCAGCTTTTATATGCTTGACAACACTATCAAAGGCCTTCTGTATCTCCAAATTTTCACTAGCATAGGTAACAGAAGACCTCCATAAAATCACAACGCAAATTAACATGCAGACAAACATAGATCCTAGTGTTGTGGCATTGGCTGCAGCGTGTAACCAGTAAACCTTATTTCTTTGAGCTATGCGTAACACATTACAAATTCATAAATGCTAAATTACCTATCTCATACAATAATAAAGATATTATTAATTAGCGATGCTGCGTAGAATGCACTTATCTTTTGTCTTCCATATTTCGCTCTATTAGACTTCTTGCATAACCCAAACTTAAGTAGAAAAAAGGCAAATAGTTCTAAGTTTACCGACACCGTCATTCGAGTAGCTCCTCCCTGCCATCTAAGTAGCCTTCTTCTCCTGTCATCCAAGTACTCGGATCGGTAGGCTCAAATCACAATGCCCGTACAGATGCGACCCTAGAGACCTCAGTTATGGATTAGAAAATAGATAAAAGTATAACTAAGAAGAGGGAAACAGGGTAAACTCGAGTATTTTAGTAATAATAAGAGGTTACCCATGAAGAAAGATATTACAGAACTGTACTGTTGCGTCGAGGATTTTTGTCGTGCGGTAGATGATAATTTTGCAAATAGGTTCTTATCAAACGGCAAAAAACCAACCAGAGTACCAGAAATAGCGCACTCAGAAATTCTAACCATAATCCTATTATACCATAAATCACCATGTAAAAACTTCAAGGCTTTTTATCTTTGTTATCTTCAGTTATTCTATAGATCAGAGTTTTCAAAGCTGCCTTCATATCACAGATTTATTGCCTTAAAGCCGCGAGTTTTGTGGTATTTAGCATTACTTTTGCAATGGTTTTGTGAACAAGCAAAAATGACCGGGATTTCCTACATAGATTCTACTTCAATAGCAGTATGCCATCGAAAAAGAATCTCAAGAAATAAGGTTTTCAAAGGATTAGCAGAGTTAGGAAAGAATACTTACGGCTGGTTTTTTGGTTTTAAATTACATGTAGTAATCAATGAAATAGGTGAAATTCAAGGTGTTACGCTAACCAGAGGTAACGTCGATGACAGAAAACCTGTACCAACTCTAACCAAAAAACTAACTGGACTTTTGTTTGGAGATAAGGGCTATATAAAGAAAGAGCTCTTTGAGAAACTATTCGATAGAGGTCTAAAACTCGTCACTAAAGTGAAAAAAGGTATGAAAAATGCACTGATTTCGCTGAAAGAGAAGATTTTACTAGGGAAAAGATCGATTGTTGAAACGGTTTTTGGCTGCCTAAAAAACAAATTTGAACTTGAGCACACTCGGCATAGATCCACAGTAAATTTCTTGGTACATATTTTTTCTACCCTCATTTCTTATTCAATGCAATCGAAAAAGCCCTGTATTTCTCAGCTTTACTTCGTTGGTTAATCCATAACTGGGGTCTAGAGATACTGTTTCTCACCCACTGGAGATATTGCACGGTACTATCCACTTGGTCGTCGTGGTGCGTTTCAGGGAACATTAAAATCTCATACTCAAAATCGTTCAGCCATACTGCTTGATGTGGCAGAAAAACCTTGCCAGACTCTATCATCGGAGCAATCCGGTGGAATCGAGTGAGCTTACCATCATGTGGCACTATTTCGATAATGGGTAAATCACTGTTTGCCTTCAGCTCTTGTGCTAATTGCTGACCACTTGTTTTGGCTTCGATCAAAATCGCGTGTGGTGACCATCTTGCAGCTAGTGATAAAACTTGTTCTTTAAGCTTTGGATACTCAAGCTTTGCGCGATATACATCAAGTAAATAGAATTTATTATCTATTTTTGCCCAGGTGGTGCAGACACTAAAGTTGCTCATGTTGCTTGTTGAAACTGCAGTGTCCCAGCTCTGAGTGACATATGAGAGATTATCAGGAAAATTTCTATAGCGCTTCAGCCACTCTCGTTTAATTATACCACTTGAAAGTGGCAGAGGGTTCTGTTGATATTGTGCAGCAAAAGCGTAACTCCCAAGTTCGACTTTTATCATCTTAACTTCTTTTTTTCCTCCATAGAGGGGATATAATAGCTGGCCTTCTTCTCTTGAGTATAACATCTTTGCAGGTCTAGCACGCGATGCTGTTTTATTACTGGTTGTAGTTACTTGGATGACAGAAACAGGATGCGCTGGCTTTTTGATTGAATAGATAATCTTCTTATTTTCAGAAATCATCGGTAAGCAAATATGATGCCATATATTTTTTGGCTTGGAGAGAAGGTGTCCGGTTAAGTCCTCCTGGTGTAGCCTGTGCATCACAAGAACAATGACTCCTTTTTTTCTGTCGTTGAGCCTCGTTACTAGAGTCTGATCAAACCAGTTTGTGGCACGCTTTCTAAGAACCTGTTCATAATCTCAAAAAAGTGATAAACTATGAGATGATGTATATGAATAAGGATATATGAGAAATTTATACCCAAGTGACATAAGTCGAGAACAATTTGAAAAAATCAGATCAATTCTGGAGAGTAGTAGGAAGAAAACAAAACCAAGAAAACTTGATTTGTATGATGTATTTTGTGCAGTGCTGTACGTCCTAAAAAGTGCCTGTCAGTGGAGAATGCTGCCAAAAGATTTTCCAAAATGGCGAAGTTGTTACGAATATTTTAAAAAATGGAGTGAAAAACCAAGCGAAGATACAGAAAGTACTTTGGAGCGTGTATTAAAAAAAATTAGTTGGAGAGACACGTATCAGCAATGGTCGGAAAGAAAGAACTAGTTTTTGTATAATTGATGCTCAGAGCGTAAAAAATGCAGATACTGCTGAAAATAAGGGCTACGATGCAGGTAAAAAAATTTCAGGAATAAAGCGCCATATTGCAGTAGATACACAAGGTTTACCACACGCGATTTATGTAACAACGGCAGAAGCAACCGACCGCAGCAGTGCCATGAAAATGGTCGAAAATGCTAAAGAAAAACTCTCTGAAGTTAAAAATATACTTGTTGATGCAGGCTACACTGGAGAAAATTTTGCAACACAAATAAAAGCAACTATTGGTTCGACGGTCGAAGTAATAAAGCGAAGTGAATTACACACCTTTGTTGTACTGCCAAAGAGATGGGTTGTTGAGCGCTCTTTTGCTTGGTTGGAAAAATGTAGGCGTTTGTGGAAAAATTGCGAGCGGAAACTCAACACTAGCTTACAAATGGTCGTTCTTGCTTTCACTTCTTTACTCCTTAAAAGATTATGAACAGGTTCTAAGCGTTTCACTCAAAGCTTGAGCAGAACTGAGCGGATCATCCACAATGATAAAATCACCGCCTTCACCGGTTAGTGTTCCTCCAACTGATGTTGCGATTCTGTATCCTCTCTGCACTGTTTGAAATTTGTATTTGGTATTCTGATCTTTGGATAGTTCTACCTCTGGAAATAGCTCTCTATACCAACTAGACTGCATTATACACCTTGTATCGAGCGAGTGTTTTTCGCTAAGCAGCCGGGAGTAACTTGCAACTATTATTCTTGCAGTGGGCTGATTTCCCAGTATCCATGCGGGCCACGCAACGCTTATGCACAGGGACTTCATTGAACGCGGAGGCATATTGAATATTATTCGCCTCATTTTGCCAACATTTGCCGCTTCAAGTCTGTCTGCTATGACTTTTATATACTGATAATCATTATACTCACACCCCGGCACTACCGTTTGAAAGCATAACTCAATGAATTTTAGAAAGTTCATGATATAATGTTGAAAGATGTCATCCAAGTAGCCCTCTTCTTGTCATCCCAGTCTGGGATCCAGAAGACTTAATTTCAACCAAGTGGCTGCATAATAAAGGCTGGATTCCAGTGCCAAGCACTGGAATGACAGCAATCTACGTCATACCGTCGCGGTATCTCTAGATCCCGCTGCGGGATGACGGTTGTCAGGGCCAGCGCCCCTATGATGTCATCCCAGTCTGGGATCCAGTTTTTAATTTAACGTAATCAAGAACGTTGTAACCACTTTCTATGTTAGTTTACAAGCAAACTTTCCTGGATCCCAGACTGGGATGACACCCTAGTAGAAATCGTTTTTGTAATTGCAACATTCGTGCAATCTTTAGCCATAAATATTTAAGCAAATAAAAAAAAGGCAAAAGAAGCCCTGGTCATTGTCTATTTTCTGTATTGGCGTTTTTTTAAGTCTTAAACGCTGCAATTTAGCTGCTTTTAAATGCAACTAACCTTAGCTATAAATGTTTAAGAAATTTACTAGGCAGAAAAAAAGGCAAAGAACCCCCAGGGTAGCCAGTATTCAAATTCTCCCTTGTTCTATTTGACGTCTTTTGATGTCTTGAACGCTTTATAAGCGCGTTTCTGCTTGTATAGGTAGAAACCTAAAAGTTTTATAAAGACATGAGGTGCACATAGTGCAAAAAATTAAGCATGATTTACGCCAAATACAAAGTTCCCTTTGTCGTTTTAATCTGCAGACTGCGAAGATAAATAAATAGCTTCAGTTTCATGATAGTGGGGCTGGCGAGGCTTGTCAAGCAAGTTTTTCGTTTCTATTGAATGACAGTTGTGGCTTGGGCAAGAAATCTATTTCCACAAAAATGCTTCAATTTATCTTAACATTTTGTCAACTACCTTTGTAGATTTAAAAGGGCATTTTTACATATTCCATATGGCTGCCAGTTGCACCCCTCACATGCGTAATCAAATTTCTTTAAAGACATTTTCTCTCTAATCTTTTCTACCGCTTCACTCCAGGTCAAAGTCTCGCCAATTTTTATTCCTAAAATTTCCATATGCCTTCTATCTAGCTCTAAAACTTTAGCTTGTGTGGTGCATTTACCTTGTTTAGTCTGGTTTGGGCAAGCACTACAAATACTATCAAGATTACCAACTACTTCGATTTGAGTACTAATTACTTTGCTTGCTATCTTTTTATAATTTTCTACAAAACCCTGAGAATACCCATATCCCCGAAACGCGAGGGTGCACATGAAATGATGAGGGCGGAATTTTATCATTTTTTCAAATATTGCAAAGCTGCTACAAGTAGAAAAATTTTTACCAAACCAAGAAGGATAAATGGTAAAACACCCACCATTATTGCTTGTCCCATACCCACGTGAACAGCAAGCCAACTGGCACCACATATAAAAATCATAGCTGTGCCAACTATACAACTAAAAGAATTGCGTGCGAGTAATTCACATTTAAGACTTAAGAGTTCATTGACTTCGTCCATCACTATGACAGCAGCTAAAAAGCCAATTAAATATCCACCTGTTGGTCCGAGAAAAATGTGATAACCACCAGAAAAATTCGCAAAAACAGGAAATCCTATTGCACCAAGTGATAGATATGTAAGCACAGAATAGAATGCTGTTCTGCGGTTAAATTTAAGCCCAATAAGCATTACTCCTAAAGTTTGCAATGTGATAGGCACAGGCTGCAATGGTATGCTTATTTGAGCCATTAAGAATAAAAGTAAAACGCAAGACAATATTTCAGCCAGTGTTGATCTACTGCTAGATTGTGTTATAAACATACCTTCCCAATAAAAATAACTTATTAAATGTAATATATGTGTATAAGAGGTTTTGCAATTTAAATTTTACTTATATTGTGCTACAATAAATTATTTATGCACTATTAAATTAAAAATGATGAGTAAACAAGATCTATTATCGTTGATGAAAGCAAGACACAGCGGACGTTCATACGATCCTACAAGAGCAATATCTCAGGAAGACATGGATATTTTAATGGAAGCTATAAGGCTGACTCCCTCATGTTTTGGTGATGAACCCTGGAGATACGTAATATGCAACAAACAGAACAATCAAAGCGCATGGGGAAAATTGCTCAATTGCCTTGATGAATCTAATCAAAAATGGGCAAAAGATGCACAAATACTAATTATATCTCTAAGCGCTAAGAATTTCCGTAAATCTGACAAAGGTGAAAATTTTTGGGCTAATCACGATACTGGTGCAGCAAATTATGCACTTATGCTACAGGCTGCAGCTATGAACTTAATGGCTCATCAAATGGGTGGATTTGATAGAGATAAAATAGTAGAAAGATTCAATATATCCGATGATTTTAATGTAATGTCAGTGATAGCGGTTGGTTACGAAGAAGAGGGCGCTGAAACAAGTAAGAAAAAAAGAAGACCAATAGAAGAAATATTTTTTTATGATGAGTGGCCAAGGTCCTAAAAATTTTATCAAGATGCACGGTACTGGCAATAATTTTGTTATCATAGACTCACGTTCAACAAACAATTTAGACTGGAACTATAGACAAATTGCTGATCAAAGCAGTTGTGATCAAGTGATAATTATAACAATGTCTAATGCTGCAGACTGCTTTATGCATATCTATAATGCTGATGGTAGCAAAGCTGAAATGTGCGGAAACGCAGCACGCTGTGTTGGATATTTGATAATGTCAGAAAAAGGTGCTGAATACTCCACTATTGAGCTAACAAACAAGCGCATTTTAGAGTGTTTTAAAGTTGGTGATAAATCCATAAAGGTTAACATGGGTAAACCTTTGCTAAAATGGCATGAAATTCCCTTGTCTACTGAGTGTGACACTCTTCACTTACCTGTAGAGCTTGAAATGCTAAAAGATCCTGTTGCAGTAAATATTGGTAACCCTCATATAGTTTTTTTTGTTGATAACATAAGTGAAATACCATTGCGAAATTTAGGACCAAAGCTGGAAAATCACGAATTATTTCCTCAGAAAATTAATATTAGTATTGCACAAGTTGAAAAGTCTGGAGAAATAGCTTTAAGGGTTTGGGAAAGAGGTACAGGCATTACTGCATCATGCGGTAGTGCAGCCTGTGCGGCACTTGTTGCATCCACACTACGTGGATATCTGACTGCCCAACAGACTTCAGTAGATTTACCAGGAGGTAAGTTATTAATCGAATGGGCAAATAACGTATTCATGACCGGTGATATAGGATTTTTGTGATAATTGTTTTCACAATGCAAAACTACTTGACAAACTCCGCCAGCCCCCTTATCATGAAACTGAAGCTATTTATTTATCTTCGCAATCTGCAGATTAAAACGACAAAGGGAACTTTGTATTTGGCGTAAATCATGCTTAATTTTTTGCACTATGTGCACCTCATGTCTTTATAAAACTTCTGGGTTTCTACCTATACAAGCCGAAACGCGCTTATAAAGCGTTTAAGACATCAAAAGACGTCAAATAGAACAAGGGAGAATTTGAATACTAGCTACCCTAGGGTTTCTTTGCCTTTTTTTCCGCTCAGTAAATTTCTTAACGTTTATAATTTAGGTTAATCGCATTTAAAAGCGGCTGAATCGTAGCGTTTAGAATAAAAAACGCCAATATTTTGAAGTATAGTACTTTTCATAATAGTCCAAATAAGGTAAAATAAGGATTTGTAGTAGTGAAGGTAGGTATGCCAGCAGCATATAGTTATGACTTAAGGAAAAAAGCAATGGAAGCTCTAGACGAGGGAGAAAGCAGAGAAACAGTGGCAGCAAGATTTAAAATTGGACGAACTACTTTGTGGGAGTGGCAGCAAAGAAGAAAAGAAACAGGTGACTTTCAATCAAAAAAACTTGGAAATGGAGGTTACAATCACAAAATTACCGACTGGGATGCCTTTGCTAAATTTGCCAGAGAAAACGGAGGAAAGACTCTATTGGAAATGGCTAAACTTTGGAGCAACGTTAGTATCCAAACTATCCACCGAGCCCTGAAAAAAATTGGATTTACACGCAAAAAAAGACCTATGGGTACAAGGAAAGAAGCGAAGAAAAACGTGCTAAATTCTTGAAAATTATAGCAACAAAAGAACCTAAAAACTTAGTGTATATAGATGAGTCTGGCATTGACAACACTGAAGACTACCCCTATGGATATTGTCAGAAGGGACAGCGGTTTTATGCCCTAAAATCTGGGAAGAAAACTCAACGAATCAGTATGATTGCAGCTTTAAGTGAAAGAAAAATAGTTGCTCCATTAACCTTTGAAGGCCACTGTAATATGGATATTTTTAATGGATGGTTTGAGCAATTTTTGATACCGACCTTGGAACCTGGACAAACTGTCATTCTTGACAATGCTACTTTTCATAAGTCTGATAAGATCATTAAGCTTGCTAAAGGGATTGGTGCAGAAATTTTGTATCTGCCACCGTATTCTCCAGATTTTAACAAAATTGAACATCATTGGTTTGCTATAAAAAACAGAGTCAGGAAAAACATTCCTCTATTCAAGTCTTTTCGTCATGCTGTTGATTCTGCCTTTCTATGATCTGTTCGGATTATTATGAGAAGTGCTATACATATAAATAACTAGTCACCAACGGGGCTTCTTTTGCCTTTTTTTTCGTTTGGTAAATTTCTTAATATTTATGACTAAAGTAATTTAGGCCTACCGACAACCGTCATCCCGCTACTTGTTAGCGTGATCTAGAGATACCGTGACGGTATGACGTAGGACTCCGCTGCTTGTTAGCGCCGCGGCGGCATAGCTATAGCTATCTTCAAAAATATGGTTGAATAATTGTGTGTATAATTATTAATATTTTTAAGCATTTTGGCTATGGCTTTATCTAAGTTTCTCGACCCTAAGCTGGATTTGACCTTCAAAAAAATATTTGGAACGGAAAAAAATAAGAATATTCTCATACATTTTTTGAACGATATTTTAGGGTTTACTGAGATAAATCCAATACAAGAAGTTGAGTTTCTTAGCACTATTATGGATCCCGAAGTTGCCTCTGATAAACAAAGTATTGTTGATGTTCTCTGTACTGATTCCACTGGAACTCAGCTAATAATTGAAATGGTGCGACCTGAAAGTCTTCGGTCATATTGTTTAAAAGGAGAGGAATTCATTCAGAAAGAAACTGAAAGGATTCTAAAACTTATTAAACCAGATGTTTTGCCATCTGAGTCTATGCATCAGTGCGAATCGGGCAACCAGTTGGTGCCGAGCGATGCGGACAATGAACCTCCTCTTGAAAAAGAAGATGCTCAATCGTGAGAGAAAGCATAAACTACAAGCATCATGTGGTTGGAGGGCTAGGCTTAGTGGTATGGTGAACGCAAGTGAAGTTTCATAAGTATCGTAATTACGAAAGAGCTAAAGATGCTGACAAGCTCTGACCAAAAGGTAATGTGACATTTTTCATTTCTGGATGTACGCAAATCACCGGTATAGAGAAGCCACCTAACCCACTGTTGTATGATAGAAGGAACAGGGTAAGCCTGTATTTCGCCTATATGGCAAGCAAACCGCAAGGAATGCTGATGAAGGTGCAGGTAAAGGATAATGGAGAAAGCGAATGCCAGTTTGTAATGAAATGGATAGACATTAATTCGCGTGAAAACGAGCAGACTTCCATTTGGTCCTTCGTGACAAGAAACTTTGTCAACCACTTAAGGTAGGAAAGCAGATGATTACAAGTAAAACTGTAAGTGCACTTACCAACAACTCCGAAGCATGGCATATGTGAAAGGTTCCACAGAACTATGCAAGATCAATATTATCTTTAGAAAGAAAATTTACACCTCTTTGGCAGAACTTCAGTTAGATGTAGACCATTGGGTGCATTCTTACAATAGATCTAGACCGCATTCAGGTAAATATTGCTATCCTATGCAAACCTTTTTTGATAGTATGCATATTGCTTATCAGAAAAATATTGATAGCATTAAACAGGATGCTGATTTTGGTTTTGACTTTGTCAATTCTTCTGTCAGTTAATTCACGCCTGTCAGATCAAGTCTAAACTATTACAGTTTATTTTTTATCCTTATCATCAAGTGTAAATAAGGTTATTGTAGAGATTAAGCCTATTATAACTATTATTAACGAAAATGGGGCAGCTTCTCTATAGCGCTCATCGCTTACAAGTTCATATATTCTAGTTGATATAGTTTCAAAATTAAATGGTCTTATAATGAGTGTTGCTGTGAGCTCCTTGATAGTATCCATAAATACGAGCAAAAATCCCGATAATATACTCTTCTTGATGAGAGGGATATGAACATTCAAACATGTGGAAATAGGCCCATGACCCATGGTATATGCAGTCCACTCAATTTCATTTGGTGTTTTTTTGAGCCCTGACTCTACCGCCTTGAAAGATATAGCAAAAAAACGAAATAAATATGAGTAAACTAAAGCGCCAATAGTCCCTACCAAGCTAATTTCCACAATATATTGAGTAATGAAAGAGGATATTCTGCTTAAAAATATTATTATGCTAATTGCGATAATTGCATTTGGAATTGCGTAGCCTAAAGAAATGAGACGTGCTACATTATTGATTACCTTATTTTTACGCGCCGTATATCCAATTATTATTGCAATGCTAATTGAGATTAGTGCAGTAATAACTGATAAACTAATGCTATTTGCTATTATATTATAGAACCTTGCTTCGTATATGAAAAACCCCTTCTCTATGCTCCAATATATGAGTGGAATCATTGGCAAAATAAAACCTATCAATATTGGTAATGCACACATAATATAAGTGCAAATTAACGGTATAGCACCACTTACACTCCGTTTGTTGTGATAATCTGAATTGGTATTGATTGAAGAGTAGGATATTCCTTTTTTTTGTAGTTTTTTTTCGATAGCTATTAGTGTTACAACAAAAATCAATTCTGCAACTGCCAAAACAGTAGTTGAATATTTGTCATGCAGTAAAAACCAGGTGCGATATATTCCTGTCGTAAAAGTATCGATAGCAAGAAACTGTGGTGTGCCAAAATCCGTAATTACCTCCATTAGTACCAAGGACAACCCAGCTATAATCGATGGGCGTATGGAAGGTATGATGACAGAAAACAGGCTCTTCAATGAGGAGAACCCAAGTGTTGATGCAATAGTGACTGAGTTACTAACATTCTTTAGACTTGAGCGGACTAACATATAAACGTATGGATATAGGCTAAATCCCATCACTAATATTCCACCACCTAGGGATTTTATTTCAGGAAACCAATAGTCACCTTTGCTCCACCCTAAAATGTCTCTTAATGAGCTCTGCACCGGACCTGAAAACTCTAGTGTATTTACATAGACGAACGCTACTATATATCCGGGAATCGATATCGGAAAGAACAAAGCAATCTCAAAAATTTTACTTCCAGGAAATGAAAAAAATGTGGTGAGCCAAGCTGGAATTACTCCAAATATGAAAGATATTCCCCCCACTCCTATCATCAAAATTAACGTACTCAGTATATATTCAGGGAAAAGTGTGCTGATTACCCATCCAGAATTTGCTGATTCTGTAAATAGAATCGATATTAACGATAGTATAGGACAGACGAATAATATACTTACTAAAAATAAGAATATATTTTTAAATACTCTCAAAAACATTAATTTGAATCTATATTTGATATTAAAATGTTATATGTAAAAACTGAAGATATCCAGTAATTAACAGCCGTACTATTGAATATCTTTGTAATTTTGTATATCATGTTTTTAGTTGATAAGTGAATAATCATGAGCTTCGTCATTGCAACTTTCTATCACTTTGTAGAACTCTCTAATTATTATGACATGAAAGACGAAATAAAAACTGCATGCGACAACGTTGAATTAAAGGGTACTATACTCCTTGCAGAAGAGGGTATTAATGCGACTATATCTGGTGAAAGAAACGCGATTGATAAAATATTCGATTTTCTACGTTCTGATTATAGGCTAAGGGACCTTACATGGAAAGAGAGTGCAGCAGAATATCAACCATTTAGCAAGATGAAGGTAAAATTAAAAAGAGAGATTGTGAATCTTGGTGTAGGCAATCTTGATATTTCCCTTAAGGGTAAATATGTTGATCCAGAGCATTGGGATGATTTTACTTCTCAACCTGACGTTTTAGTAATAGATACACGAAATGAGTATGAGGTTGAGTTAGGCAAGTTTAAAAATGCAATCAATCCACATACTCAGCGTTTTCGCGATTTCCCTGAGTGGGCAAAGTCTTTCTCTGAGAGTAAAGACCTGAAAGTAGCTATGTACTGTACTGGTGGGATTAGATGCGAAAAATCTACAGCGTACATGAAAAATCTTGGATTTAACAATGTGTACCACCTGAAAGGCGGCATTCTTTCTTACCTTGAAAAAACTTATAATAAAAATGGTAATTGGGAAGGTGAGTGTTTTGTTTTTGATGATAGAATTACTGTTGATAACTCACTTACTCCAAGCAACACAATAAAATGCATATTCTGCTCAAATCAAGTTTCAACTAATGAACTGAAGTCAGTTCCACGTGGCCAAGTGGTTTGTTCTGGTTGTAAACTTCAGTGTTATAGCTATAATAAGTAAGATCTCTCTACGTCATATTCCAACTATGTGTCAATCTCTCAAAATCTCTTGATAAAGGAGAGTAGACCGCATAAGTGTTGAAAGTGTCAGAAATGGTGTCATATAAGGTGATTAACGGCATCTCCTGATATTAGACAATTGAGCGTATAAAAGAATCATTAAGATCTAATGTAAACTGTAATAGTGCTATTTTAAATCCATGTAAGTTGTTTCTGATCTTATAAACAAGAAATAATAAAGCCGTAATAATTATCATGTAAATATACACCTTCATGCCATTCATGGTATGACTTAAAAAGTCCAAGGTTTTGCTTTATAAATTTAAACTATGTCCCACCTGCGCCTATATAGCTCTGTTACTTGCATAGCCGGCATTTCAAACAAGTTGGTCAAAAACCATATTTCATCTCCGGCTTTGTTTCTAATTTTTATTAAACGTAGGTCATTGCTACTTTACTTTTTGCTTGATAGAGATTGACTATTATGTCCTCCAAAATTTCTTGGTTGTTGTTTTTGAGTAATTTCATTTTCTCTTATAATGTCGTACCTTCTTTTTAAGTGCATTCTTGTAATAAATTTATATTCCTTTTCGTCAAACTCAACGAAAGTTCCTGTTTTTGCAATTCCCCTATCAAATAACAAAATATCCTCTTTTTCAACTTTAGCTTCATTAATCGCTCTTACCAGTACTATAGTACTTCCTAAAATAAATGATAAACTTCCGTAATAGCCTTACCAACAAGAAGGAAGAGGTTATCTTGTTGATAAATGCGAGGTCTGAGCCAGCTTTTAATGGTATGCCAACAGTGCTCAATCGGATTGAGATCTGGTGAGTACGCGGAAAGATAAAGCAAATGGCAGCCCGCACCTTCTATTAACTCTCTTGTCTTAGCAGTTTTATGGAAAGCAGCATTATCCATAACTATAGTTGTACCAGCAGGCAGTTCAGGCAGTAATATCTGCTCCAGCCACGCATTGAATACATCTTTATCGCACCCTCCAGTAAAGGTCATTGGTGCAATGAATTTCTTCTGAATCCACCCATGCTGATTCTCTCTCGTTTTTTACCAGGCATAAATTTTCTCTCCTCGCAGAGCTCTTCCATATTCCCGATATAGCCTATTGTCAACTCCTGTTTCATCTATGTAAACAATGCTAGAACAGTCTATTTTAGCGATTTTTTCGATAAATTTCTGCCTATCTTCATGGCTCCGTTCTCGGTAAAGCGTGGTCTTTTTTTTCTTGTGGTTTTTAGCTGCTTTAGCCTGTACCAAATCGAGTTTATTCCGAATCCAAGGTTTTGTTTCATCTCCATTAGCGTGTGATCTGGGTATTTTTTAACATACTCTGCCAGCATTTTCGGGTCTATTTTTCGTATAAAACCACTCATTTTTGCTGGTTTCAGACTCTCACCAGCAGCTTTCTTTTTCAGCCAGAGATATAACGTTGCTATTCCTATTTCTAATAGTTCCGCAACCTCTTCCTTTGGCTTTCCTTTTTCAACCAAAGATACTGCTTTTTCCCGCAAATCCACACTGTATGCCATTTCTTTCATTCTCTAAAATAGTCATTATACAGTTATCATTTACTTTGGGAAGTACTATAGACCCAGTACTGAAGTGGCAAGAGTAGAACACAAGCGTCTTGTGGCAACACAGCAATTATAGTAGTAAACAATTCGTACTGCTATAGACCAGGTATAAAGTTGCATAAAAGGTACATCTCTCTTATATCAATTGTAGTTTTGATTTAACAGGTTTTTGCACACTCTCTCACAAGCCAGTTTAGTGCTGGATTTTAAGTTGTGCTAACACGCTGCGGCCATTTAAAGAGTCAAGATTTTTAACCTGGCTAGCCAGTATTAAAGAGTTATTTTTTAGGTACTTCTTTACAAGGCTTGCAAGTCTCTTTGGATTATTCAAATAGCTCCATTCTGCTTGTAAAACTTTTATATCACTTTGTACTAAATTAATTTCACTTTTTATTTTTATTAGCTCTCTATTTAACGACTGAACATGTAATTTTACCTTAAATAGTCCTACAATGCTAAGAAAAAACATAACTATTGAGATGATGCAGAAAGTTCTCACGACAACTTCTGTATAGCTCTTAGTTTTGCTGAGCGTGAACGAGGATTTGCACTTACTTCTTCTATACTTGCTTCGATCACTTTTTTATTTAGAAGAGAGAATGTCTTGCAATCAGTAGCACATAAATCTTTAAAAAAAGTTTTGACTATACGATCTTCTAAGGAATGAAAGGTGACGAGAATTAATTTGCCATTCTCACTTAAAATCTCAGATGCAGCTTTAATGCCCTTTTCAAGTTCTCCCAGCTCATCGTTTACCCATATTCTAATTGCCTGAAATGTTCTAGTTGCAGGATCAATTTTGCTTTTTCCACGAAATACCACAGAGCGTACAATATTCGCAAGCTCAAATGTAGTTTTGATAGTTTTTTTCTTTCGTGCATTTACTATTGCTCTTGCAATTTTACGAGAATGATGCTCTCCTCCGTAGTTATATATAGTATTTGCAATTTCTTCTTCACGTAAAGCGTTAACAAACGTTGAAGCGTTTATATAAGAAGAGTTATCCATGCTCATATCAAGTGGACCATCATGCAGAAATGAGAACCCTCTATCTCCGTTATCAAGCTGCATAGATGAAACTCCGATGTCAAAAACCACTCCATCCACTCCGTTTGATGTCATTCCAGCGCGTGACCAGTTATTTTTTCCAGTATCAAGTACTGGGATGACAGGAGATGGCTCAACGCTGCTTAGTATACTTTTAATATTACTAAACTTCTCAATGAATAGTTTTATTCTATCTGGATATCTAACGCTTAAATCATCATAAAACTTAGTTACCGTTTCATCTCTATCAATTGCATATACTTTGCAATCAGCTGACTCCAATATTGCTTTGCTATACCCCCCAGCTCCAAATGTGGCGTCCACGTATATGCCACCATCCTGAGGTGAAAGTTGTGATAGCATCTCTTTTAACAAAACTGGAGTGTGTGTCATAATGCTCCATCAAGAGACTCTGTGCATACAAATAAAAATAGCTTCCCACTAAAACATATGGAAATATATAGGCAATAATATAAAAATACTTGAATATAGTCAATGATATAAAAATATTAAGATTTAATGAGATACTATTATTAATATAATGTTCAAATTTTTCTATTATATAAAAAAAAGTAATGTATATTACTAAATACTAAACAAACTATAGAAAATTATGCAACAAATAACAAAAGTAATATTTTCAAGTTTGATTTGTAACACTTTATTGTGGTATGACCACATGCTTTTTGGCCACTTAATAAACATAATAGGTGGTATGTTTTTTCCATCGGATGATCAACTAACCAGCATATTGAAGGCTTTTGGAGTGTTTGCAGTGGGTTTCTTAATGAGACCAGTCGGCGCTGCTATATTTGGTCACATTGGTGATAAGCATGGCAGAAGAGTTGCCTTATTGCTCTCGATTATATTAATGACTTTATCAACCGTATTAATTGCTTTTGTTCCAGGTTATCAAAGCATTGGAATACTAGCGTCAATACTGGTAGTTTGTTTAAGGTTATTGCAGGGTATATCTCTTGGAGGGGAAGCAGGAAATGCACCATTTTTAATAGAACACGCTCCTAAAAACAAAAAAGGATTTTTTGGCAGCATTGAAGTATTAAGTGCAATTCTTGGTTCAATATTAAGCCTGATAGCGGTACTCATATGCAAAAAAGTATCTGATTTTGAATCTTGGGGGTGGAGATTACCTTTCATTTTCAGTTTAGCAATGGGATTAATTAGCATATATATGAGATATATACTTGATGAAAGCCCAGAGTATAAAAGACAAAAAAATCCGTCTAAATTGCCATTAAAAGAGTTATTAAACAATTACAAAAAGCCTGTTCTAATATCAATAGGTATTGACTTGGTTGAAAATGCGTCTCTCTATATATATTTGGTATTTTTCAATGTGCTTACATCAACAATAAATACTCATTTTAACCATATGGTAGAAATACTAAGTCAAATTGCGCTCGGAGGATTGACAATATTGTGTGCAATACTTTCTGATAAGATAGGAAGAGAAAAAGTTATGAAGTTTGCATTTATAACTTTTGTGATAGTGAGTTATCCAGTTTTTTCAATGATACTAAGTGGTGATAATTTGCTAACCATAATCGCACACATTCTTTTTATAATTCCAATAGCTGCATCGCTTGGTCCTGTCAGTGCATTTATGTGTGAATTATTTCCAACAAAGGTTCGGTACAGCGGATTTGGTTTGTCAAGAAATATAGCTGCTGGATTTTTTGGTGGTCTTGCACCATTTATATGCACAACAATTATCAAGGTTACAGGACAAGAGACTTCAGCTAGTTTTTACATGATTTTCTGTGCATTAATTGGGCTAGTTGCTATATCGCAAATTAAGGGTGAGCTTTCTTCAAAATCACCCAAGGTAAACCAAGTATAGTTGCAGTATAGCAGAGTTTAAAAAAATCTAATTATAAGGCGGGAAGTGCCAATTTTTAGGTGATAATGTGAATATTTCAGCACCATCTTTTGTTACTCCGAGCGTATGTTCAAATTGAGCAGAAAGTGAAAGATCGCGTGTTGTCACTGTCCAATCATCGAGTTTACTGAGCAGAGTCTCATGTTTTCCAGCATTAATCATTGGCTCTATTGTAAAGAACATACCTTCCTTCAAGACGAGATTTTCATCTTGATCATAGAAATGCACTACATTTGGTTGAGCATGAAAGACTTTTCCTATACCATGTCCGCAGTAGCTGCGTACGATAGAATATCCAAAATCTCTAATATATTTCTCTATAGCAAGCCCTATTTCATTTAACTTATTGCCGGGTTTAACTTGTTTAATTGCTTCCATCAATGCATGATAAGTAGCGTCACACAAACGTTTTGCTTTTATTGATGGCTTGCCAACCCAAAACATGCGACTTGTATCACCATGCCAACCATTTAAAATCACCGTGACATCAATATTTAAAATATCTCCATCTTTAAGCGGTTTATCATCGGGAACACCATGGCACACAACTGCATTTTTTGAAGTGCAAATCGATTTTGGATACCCCCTATAGTTTAGTGGTGCTGGAATTGCACCTGCATTGATTATAAATTCATGGCATAGATCATTTAACTCATTAGTTGTCACTCCTACCTTTACGTATGGTGCAATGAAATCAAGAGTTTCAGCAGCAAGCCTGCCAGCTTTGCGCATAAATTCAAAATCTTCTTGTGAGTGTATAGTTATGTTCATATTTTCCATGTTTTATTGTAATTGGTATGCTTACTTGCAAGTACATAAATATAATAACTTTACGTATTATGAAAATAAGCTCTATGGATCCTAGTGTCAAGTCATTTGTATGAAAGGTGGTCAAGCAAGAAGTCTATTTAATAATCTGAACTATACAACTACTATCTCAGGATAATCTGAAGATTTTTTGTGATAGTAATCGATGCTCTTACTCAATGTAAGTATTGTAGATACGATTCTCAAAACCACCTCTCTCTTGTTTTTTAGAGATACGCTTTTTTTCAATTTGTTCTATAGATAGTCCACTTTCTTTGCCTAATGCATGTATAACCTCGAGTAGATCAGCTAATTCTTCAAGTGTTTCATCTGGAGTTTTAGAGTTCCTTTGCTTCTTCTAAAAGTTTATCTTTGAGACGTTCAATGTATTCATCTTTTTCCATCACCCTCTCATAAACAATAATTCCATGGGAACGTATAATTTCAGTTGTATGATCACGAACAAGTTTATTAATTTTGAAACAATGTTTTTTATTCATAATGTTTCCTTTGATAGATATAAGAATTTCATTCAGTAAAATTAAACTGTAACTTTTGATTTAACCCAATGGTACAACTTACTTATTTTACCATCTTGACCGAGCATTCCAGAGTGATTTTTATAAAAAGTGTCAACTATTAACTTGATAGAGCCTATAGCAGCAGAAAATACAGGGTTTTTATCATATTCCCCATCAAGGCCACTGCATGATTCAGGATACCCAATTCGAACTTGTTTATTGAATATATAGCCTGCAATTTCCTTCATGCTTGTGAGTTGACTAGTTCCACCTGTGATCACTACTTTTGCTTCAAGTCTTTCTTGTTTCTACAGACGGTAGCTCTCTATAAATGCTGCTAGAGAAATAGCCTCTAATTTTGACACCGGACTATTTGTAAAACTTGCACTTTTTGCGAATAGCTCTTTAGCAAGACCAGGGGGAACTTTTTTATTATTTCTAGTGTTTTCACTAAAAAATTCAACAGCTTGTGTTTGTATTCTCTTCTCATCAAGCAAATCATCAATGGTAATGTCTTCAATTGCTCCTTTTTGATATAGTACTAAAGCTAATCGGCAATTTTTTAGGAGATAATTTGAACTTTCTGCGTATTGAGAATGACTTATAAGCTCCTTTATACCGTTAGCACCTAATACTTCTACCAAATCATCTATATTTAATATCATTATTGTCAAAAAAGGATTATCTTTCATATTTGCTGTAAGGTTTCCATATTCTAGTACTTCACCTAAATTGTTGACAAGATCTCCATACCTTAACACATCATTTAAATCGTCAACATCTCGTATAATTCTCTTATTGATCATGTTTAATATTATTGCTGTCAAAAAAATGTTATTTTGCATATTTGTTGCAAGGATTCTATCCGTGCGTACTTCACGTAAATCTTCAACATTACGTACAATTCTTTTTTCGATTAGGATTTTTAATAAACCATTATGGTTCATGTTATCAAATCTTTTGATTTGCTCTGGAGTAATATTTGCAATAACATAAAACATGTCAGTCACAGTTATACCTAAACCTTCAAAAATTTTGTCACATAACTTATCATGAATTTCTTCAGTGCTACTTTCTTTTACACTGAGTAAGTGATTCAAGAAGCAACTTATATTTGTATTTTTCACTGCAAGATTGACTATAATGTTAAGCGATTCAAGGCTAATACTATTTAACCTATTTACTTTCTCTCTAGTAGTATCCGTTCAGCGGAGCGGTAAAATAAAAAGTAGACAAGGAGTGCTAAAAACATAATATCGCAAGTAGTATGTGTGGTCTGATCTACTAGCTAGTCTTCTCAAGCACTGTGAAAGCTTTCAAATAGAGATAGAGCAACTAAAAGCAGAGATAAAGAGGTTAGAGATAGAAAACGAAAATTTTAGATCTGAGAATAAGGCGCTAAGAATCGAAAATGCTGAATTAAAGGAAAGACTTGGTTTAAACTCGAAAAATTCATCTCTACCAAGCTCTAGAGACCTCAGTTATGGATTAGAAAATAGATAAAAGTATAACTAAGAAGAGGGAAACAGGGTAAACTCGAGTATTTTAGTAATAATAAGAGGTTACCCATGAAGAAAGATATTACAGAACTGTACTGTTGCGTCGAGGATTTTTGTCGTGCGGTAGATGATAATTTTGCAAATAGGTTCTTATCAAACGGCAAAAAACCAACCAGAGTACCAGAAATAGCGCACTCAGAAATTCTAACCATAATCCTATTATACCATAAATCACCATGTAAAAACTTCAAGGCTTTTTATCTTTGTTATCTTCAGTTATTCTATAGATCAGAGTTTTCAAAGCTGCCTTCATATCACAGATTTATTGCCTTAAAGCCGCGAGTTTTGTGGTATTTAGCATTACTTTTGCAATGGTTTTGTGAACAAGCAAAAATGACCGGGATTTCCTACATAGATTCTACTTCAATAGCAGTATGCCATCGAAAAAGAATCTCAAGAAATAAGGTTTTCAAAGGATTAGCAGAGTTAGGAAAGAATACTTACGGCTGGTTTTTTGGTTTTAAATTACATGTAGTAATCAATGAAATAGGTGAAATTCAAGGTGTTACGCTAACCAGAGGTAACGTCGATGACAGAAAACCTGTACCAACTCTAACCAAAAAACTAACTGGACTTTTGTTTGGAGATAAGGGCTATATAAAGAAAGAGCTCTTTGAGAAACTATTCGATAGAGGTCTAAAACTCGTCACTAAAGTGAAAAAAGGTATGAAAAATGCACTGATTTCGCTGAAAGAGAAGATTTTACTAGGGAAAAGATCGATTGTTGAAACGGTTTTTGGCTGCCTAAAAAACAAATTTGAACTTGAGCACACTCGGCATAGATCCACAGTAAATTTCTTGGTACATATTTTTTCTACCCTCATTTCTTATTCAATGCAATCGAAAAAGCCCTGTATTTCTCAGCTTTACTTCGTTGGTTAATCCATAACTGGGGTTAGAGAGTTGTACAAAATAAAAAAGGACAAGCCAAAGAGCGACAGAAACGTCGGTGGTCAGGTTGGTCATAAAGGAAGTTTTCGCGCCAAAATGGATGCAGATGAGGTGATAAAAGTAAAGTTGTCATCTACTTGTGAATGCGGAGGAGAGATTGCAATATGCAAGGGACCGTACATTCATCAAAAAGTTGATCTTCCGTAAATTAGGCCTTATGTAGTGGAATATCAATGGTCGTTGCCGGAGATGCGGGAAAAGAAGAAGCAGTAAGTTACCAGAAGGTGTTACATCAGATACATTTGGACCAAAAGTTAAGTCAACAATCGCGGCGCTGAGCGGATTTTACAAGAACTCGAAAAGAGAAGTAGCAAATATTATAAAAAATATTTTCAACCTGGACATCAGTGTTGGTAGCGTGTCAAATAGCGAGGCTAGAGTTGCAGAAAAATGTCAAGAAGCGTATGAGCAAATCGAGCAAGAAGTAAGTACAAGTAAGGTTCTACATATTGACGAAACCAGTCACTATAACAAAGGTAAACTCGGTTGGTGTTGGATGTTTGCTAGCAATGAAGCTAGTTTTATAAAATTCAAGAGGAATGAAGGTTTTACAAAATAGTAAGTTCTGCAATCGCAATAGTTTACGACAGGTATGCAGCATACAATTACTTTGCTGATAAAAACAGGCAAATCTGTTGGATCAAGAGATTTTGAAACATAGTTGAAGTCAAAGTTCTGGTTAAGAAATGTTGCTGCTGAGTTGTTTGCACTGAAAAAAGCTCTGTTAAAAAATGAGATAGATGTTTTTAGATGTAATAGTTTAGACTTGATCTGACAGGCGTGAATTAACTGACAGAAGAATTGACAAAGTCAAAACCAAAATCAGCATCCTGTTTAATGCTATCAATATTTTTCTGATAAGCAATATGCATACTATCAAAAAAGGTTTGCATAGGATAGCAATATTTACCTGAATGCGGTCTAGATCTATTGTAAGAATGCACCCAATGGTCTACATCTAACTGAAGTTCTGCCAAAGAGGTGTAAATTTTCTTTCTAAAGATAATATTGATCTTGCATAGTTCTGTGGAACCTTTCACATATGCCATTAGTCTGGGAATGTTCAAAAAAGTGTGTCAAACCGCATTTTTAATTCAACTCAATTTTCAATCTACCAGGAAAGAAAATATCAAGTTGAGATATAGTTAAAGCCCAATTAGGTATAGCCATAATCCAATTTTGCTCTGCCTTTTTTATAGCACAATATACCTGTTTGTACAAGGCATTTGTACTAGTAAATGAGCCCTTAGTTTTAGTGAATTTTCTAATCTGTCTATGCAACCCCTCAATAGGATTGGTGGTATAAATCAGCTTTCTAACTGGCCCAGAATACTTAAAATAACCAGATAAATTTTCCCAATTATTTTGCCACGATTTTATAACCAAAGGATATTTTTCACCCCATTTTTCTTCCAGCTCAAGCAAATAATTCTCAGCGATTTCTTTACTTGAAGCACGATATATTTTCTTCAAATCGTTCATGAAAACTTTCACATCTTTGCTGGATACATATTTCAATGAATTCCTTATCTGATGCACTATACATAGCTGTACTTCTGCTTTAGGAAACACACTATTTATTGCTGCAGGAAAACTTTTTAGACCATCGACGCAGGCAATCAGAATATCCTCTACTCCTCTCTCTTTTAGGTCATTTAATACCCCTAACCAGAAGTTGGCTCCCTCACTTTCGGCTAAATAAAAGCCTAGTAACCTCAGTTATGGATTAGAAAATAGATAAAAGTATAACTAAGAAGAGGGAAACAGGGTAAACTCGAGTATTTTAGTAATAATAAGAGGTTACACATGAAGAAAGATATTACAGAACTGTACTGTTGCGTCGAGGATTTTTGTCGTGCGGTAGATGATAATTTTGCAAATAGGTTCTTATCAAACGGCAAAAAACCAACCAGAGTACCAGAAATAGCGCACTCAGAAATTCTAACCATAATCCTATTATACCATAAATCACCATGTAAAAACTTCAAGGCTTTTTATCTTTGTTATCTTCAGTTATTCTATAGATCAGAGTTTTCAAAGCTGCCTTCATATCACAGATTTATTGCCTTAAAGCCGCGAGTTTTGTGGTATTTAGCATTACTTTTGCAATGGTTTTGTGAACAAGCAAAAATGACCGGGATTTCCTACATAGATTCTACTTCAATAGCAGTATGCCATCGAAAAAGAATCTCAAGAAATAAGGTTTTCAAAGGATTAGCAGAGTTAGGAAAGAATACTTACGGCTGGTTTTTTGGTTTTAAATTACATGTAGTAATCAATGAAATAGGTGAAATTCAAGGTGTTACGCTAACCAGAGGTAACGTCGATGACAGAAAACCTGTACCAACTCTAACCAAAAAACTAACTGGACTTTTGTTTGGAGATAAGGGCTATATAAAGAAAGAGCTCTTTGAGAAACTATTCGATAGAGGTCTAAAACTCGTCACTAAAGTGAAAAAAGGTATGAAAAATGCACTGATTTCGCTGAAAGAGAAGATTTTACTAGGGAAAAGATCGATTGTTGAAACGGTTTTTGGCTGCCTAAAAAACAAATTTGAACTTGAGCACACTCGGCATAGATCCACAGTAAATTTCTTGGTACATATTTTTTCTACCCTCATTTCTTATTCAATGCAATCGAAAAAGCCCTGTATTTCTCAGCTTTACTTCGTTGGTTAATCCATAACTGGGGTTAGTACCTCTTTTCTGCCATTTTGATCTACGCCTAATATATTATACATGCATTTACTTACGCAATGCCCGTCCTCCTTAACTTTGAAAAACATGCCATCCATGAACACTATTGGGTACACAGACTGCAATGGGCGACTACGCCATTCGTTGATTACCGGTAGCAATTTGTCGGTAATACTTGATATCTCTGCCGCCGATATTTTGTGATCATAAATTTCCTCAACGTGTGACGCTATATCTCTATAACTCATACCACTGGCAAATGTGCTCAAGATCTTCGTTTCAAGCTCTGGATGTAAGTTTGTTTGCCTTTTTTTGACTATTTGCGGCTCAAAACTTCCTTCTCTATCCCTTGGCGTCAAAAGTTCAAATGAACCGGCACTTGTCCTTAAAGTCTTTCCATTTCTCCCATTTCTTCGATTATTTTCTTCGCTTTCAGCCAACAAGTGATTTTCTATTTCACCTTCCAAACTTGCCTCCAGCAGCTTTTTTATCAATGGTGTTAATACTCCGTCCCTTCCCGTCAGCGGCCTTCCTTCTCGTATAGACGACAGGATATTTGTTTCTAATTCTTTATAATCTACCAATCCAGTAGTTTTATTTGCTATTCTTTGATTCATATGTGAAACCTCCATTTTTTTTATATCAATTTATTACTTTTTTTTCGGTTTGACACACTTTTTTGAACATTCCCATTAGTCTGTGGAGAACGAGCTTTGGTTCGAGAATGATCAATATTTTCTACCCCCAAATACAGCTGGTAAGCGTGATTTTCCGGTCTGCCACAATACTCTGTACCACGATCCGTCAAAACGCGTAGTAATGATACTTTCTGTTCATCAAAAAACGGTATTACCCTATCATTAAGAAGATCTGCACCTGTGATAGCAGTCCTTTCTGTGTAAAGCTTAGCAAAAGCAACTCTAGAATAGGTATCAACAAAGGTTTGCTGGTAAATTCTTCCAATACCTTTGATATTACCCACATAATATAGTACTTTTCATAATAGTCCAAATAAGGTAAAATAAGGATTTGTAGTAGTGAAGGTAGGTATGCCAGCAGCATATAGTTATGACTTAAGGAAAAAAGCAATGGAAGCTCTAGACGAGGGAGAAAGCAGAGAAACAGTGGCAGCAAGATTTAAAATTGGACGAACTACTTTGTGGGAGTGGCAGCAAAGAAGAAAAGAAACAGGTGACTTTCAATCAAAAAAACTTGGAAATGGAGGTTACAATCACAAAATTACCGACTGGGATGCCTTTGCTAAATTTGCCAGAGAAAACGGAGGAAAGACTCTATTGGAAATGGCTAAACTTTGGAGCAACGTTAGTATCCAAACTATCCACCGAGCCCTGAAAAAAATTGGATTTACACGCAAAAAAAGACCTATGGGTACAAGGAAAGAAGCGAAGAAAAACGTGCTAAATTCTTGAAAATTATAGCAACAAAAGAACCTAAAAACTTAGTGTATATAGATGAGTCTGGCATTGACAACACTGAAGACTACCCCTATGGATATTGTCAGAAGGGACAGCGGTTTTATGCCCTAAAATCTGGGAAGAAAACTCAACGAATCAGTATGATTGCAGCTTTAAGTGAAAGAAAAATAGTTGCTCCATTAACCTTTGAAGGCCACTGTAATATGGATATTTTTAATGGATGGTTTGAGCAATTTTTGATACCGACCTTGGAACCTGGACAAACTGTCATTCTTGACAATGCTACTTTTCATAAGTCTGATAAGATCATTAAGCTTGCTAAAGGGATTGGTGCAGAAATTTTGTATCTGCCACCGTATTCTCCAGATTTTAACAAAATTGAACATCATTGGTTTGCTATAAAAAACAGAGTCAGGAAAAACATTCCTCTATTCAAGTCTTTTCGTCATGCTGTTGATTCTGCCTTTCTATGATCTGTTCGGATTATTATGAGAAGTGCTATAACTGTCTTGGCTACCCAAGTATCCTGGATGCTCTGTTTCAATTTCTCCATGGGCCTCTTTTTCTTCCTTAGCCTTCTCTAGAGCTGTTATCTGCTCTTCTGTTAAAATGCTGAGCTACTTTTGCTTCTAATGCCTTTAACCTCTTTTTGAAATTTTCAAGATTGTTTCTTTGCCACACTGATCTTATTCCACTTGCAGAGATGAGAATTCCTCTCTTCGTTTGCTGCTCTTTCTTGTCCATATGCTGGAAATTCTATTGCTATTTCAATTACTGCTTTTTCTATATCCTCCGATACTCTATTTGCATATAATGGCTTGCTTTTCGCTCTTCTCCTCCTGTTTCATACAGTTCTTTGAAGCGGTAAAATGTATCCCTTGAATATCCCATTACCTTACACGCCTGTGATACATTTCCTAATTGCTTTGCAAGTTCTAGCAATCCCAACTTTGGTTTTAGTATTTTTTCTTGTGTTGCCTGACACTCCTTTAAAATTTGTTCATATTTTTATCTTACTTTGTTTGCCTGTCAGATCAAGTCTAAACTATTACACATTATATAAGTTAAGCTAATTCCTAAAGAGCCAACAATTGCAATTATTGGCTCTTTAAGTGCATTTATAGTCAATCAACTTATGGTTAACACATCCTCTATTAAAAATTGTATGAATTCATTGCCATTCCAGTAATTCATAGAGATTTTACCCAAAATGGCTTTAACATTACCCTGCATGATAGCAGAGCCAAGGTGAGTATTTGCAGAGCGAAATGCAATAGCTCTTACCATAACATTATCATCAGTAATAAAACATTTTATGTGGTCAACTCCTATAACTTCAGGCTTTCTTATCTTTGCTCCTTGGATAATAAACCTTGGTTCAGGATTCCCAACTCCAAATGGTCCTAAACGTTGCAGTTGATTCCACAGAGATAAGTTTATTGCTTTAGCAGTTACTATGCCATCAGCTTTTAAAATTTTTTCATTTATAGAGTTTGAAAATCTTTCAGTAAAAAAATCATGTAAGTCATTTATTTTGTCTTCTGCAATTGAAAATCCTGCTGCCATATTATGGCCACCACCTTCAATAATTAAATTTGTAAACTTTGCGGAAAGGACTGCAGCACCAATGTCAACTCCCAAAATTGATCTACAGCTTGCTTTTCCTATTCCATTATTTAAAGATATTACTATTGTTGGTAAGTGAAATTGCTCCTTTAGCCTTGATGCAATTATACCGATTATCCCCTGGTGCCAATTGCTGCTTACCATTATGAAATTTACACCTAATTGGGCAAATTTTTCCGCTTGTGTTGTAGCTTCCAAAATAGCCTCATTTTCTAGCATTTTTCTTGCATTATTCAAATCTATTAGTTTTAGCGCGATTGAATGCGCCTCTTCATCATCATCGGTGGAAAGCAACCTTGCACCGAGCGACGCTTCTCCAATTCTTCCTCCAGCATTTATGCATGGCCCAATACTAAACCCTAATCGTGAAACACTTGGTTTTTCAAGGATCCCCAAAGCATCAAATAAAACACGCAAGCCAACGTTTTTTCTTGCCGACATGACTTTTAGCCCTTGTAAAACAAAAGCCCTATTTAGGCCTGTGATCTGCATAACATCACAGACAGTTCCCAGGGCAACTAAATCGAGCAAATCAAATAAATCTGGTTCTTTTTTGTTGGTAAAAAATCCTTGCTCACGTAGGCTTTTATTAAGAGCAACAATTAGCAGAAATGACACTCCAACTGCTGCTAGGTTATTATAAGGAGAGCTCTCATCAAGGCGGTTTGGATTCACAACTGCTACGGCGCTTGGTAGTTTTTCTGTCCCAAGATGATGATCGACAACTATAATATCAAGACCAAAAGCCTTTGCATCTTCTATCGGTTGATATGCAAGCGTACCACAATCAACGGAAATACATAAATCGATCCCGTTTTTTTTAAGTTGTAATAAAGCATCTGTGTTTAATCCATAGCCCTCATCAACACGATCTGGAATGTAGATTATAGAGTGTATATCGATTGCTCTCAGGTACCTGTTAATCAATGCTGACGATGTTGCACCATCAACATCATAGTCACCAAATATTGCGATGTTTTCATTATTTTTTATTGCCCGTATTATACGAGAAACAGCTTTATCCATATCAAGAAGATGAAAGGGATCTGGTAATAGCGATCTGATTAGTGGATATAAGAAGTCGCTCGCATTTTCTATGTTAACACCACGAGTAACTAATATTCTTGCTAATATTTCTGGTAACTCAAATCTCTGTATAAGAGTTAAGATTTCCCTTTGATCTGCTTCTTGTAACTTCCACAATGCATTTATTATGCTGCGTTTTTCAATATCAAGTAGCATATTTTTTGTAAATAAAACTACTTTACCAGAATTTTTAAGCTTGTTCTATAATTGTATTAGACTTCTGCATAACCTAAACTAAGCAGAAAAAAGATACAAGGCCAGTACACTTGACAATAATGTTGACATCAACATTATTGTCCAGCATTGCTTTTGTGACTTCAATTTTCCCTTCCTCTTTACCGATTTTTTTACCTTTTTCAGTAGCAAGATCAAGTCTGTATTCAAGAATGGCTTCTTCTTTCCGTAGATCCATTATTCTTTCTTCGTAAGCTACTAAATCTTTTTCGTTCCAACGAAACTTGTCTAATTCATCATATGCTAGCTTTATTATTGGCGCTTTTTCTGCTATCTCTTTTAAGTCCTCTTCTGTTGTTTCTTCTGCGTATTGTTGTCTAAGTGAAGAAGGTCGCCCCTCCTCACTCGACTTCAAAACCTTACTATTACCCACAAATATGAACGTTTGTTGCATAGCTCTTAATGGTATAACTTTTGCTTGAAATAACTGTTTATATGGTGCAATTTACAGCTTTTAGTTGCTAAAATTATAACTCTTAATTTAATAATTTTAATCTAATAATCTTTCAAGTTAATAAAATTAAATTATTTGAGTAAATACAATACCATGTCTTTATTTGTGGGTAATAGTAAGCTTCAAAACCGTACGTGAGACTTTGCGCCTCATACGGCTTCTCTCTAATTTGACCTTGCCCAGAAAAAGTAGAGAGGAAGTTAAGACGTTTTTGTCATGAAAATGATGCATCAAATTGTTCAGGGATGCAATAGTTAATAGTAGAATGACGTCGTTGTTTATTATAAAAAATTTCAATGTATTCAAATATGGCAGTTCTAGCTTGTTGAGCAGAGTGTTGTGAAGGATCAATAAGTAGCTCTCTTTTGAGTGAGCTGAAAAAGCTTTCTGCAGGTGAGTTATCATAACAACAACCCTTATGACTCATGCTAGAGATAATATTTTTTTTATTTAATAAGAATTGGTAATTTTTAGAAGTATATTGTGACCCTTGATCACTATGAAACAGTAGATCTTTGGAGGGTTTGCGTTTATTAACAGCCATAAATAAAGCATCTATAATTAATTGTTTATCCATTGAACTACTCATTAACTACCATACGTGAATATAAGTCAATTATTGCTGCCAAATATAGCCAGCCTTCTTTGGTTTTTATATAAGTAATATCAGTTACCCATACCTTATTGGGCTGGTCCGTAGTAAAATTTTGATCCAGGATATTTGGAGCTATAATCCTACTGTCTGTTTGCTGTTTTTTAGTTTTGAATCTTCTTCTAAGCTTAGCTTGAATGCCATTTTTTTGCATTACATCTTGCACTGTTTTGATGTTATAATTTTTGCCTAAAGCTTTTAGTTCAGCATGGATTTTAGGAGCTCCGTACCTGCATTGTGATGCTTGATATATTTTTTGAATATCTGCTAGAAGCTCCTCTCTTGCTAATTCTTTATTACTTTTCTCCTGAGCAACCCATTTATAATAACCACAAGCAGATACATTTAAAAACCTACATAACTCCTGTATTTTATAGCTGCTTCTATGCTCTTTTATAAAAGAATATTTTACTCTTTTTGGCTGGCAAAATATCCCAGGGCTTTTTTTAAAATGTCTCTTTCCCTAGTTATTCTTGCTAACTCTTTCTTCAAGTCAAACCTTTCTTTGTCATAAGGAGCTAACTTTCCTTTGCCTGGAAATGCATCTACTCCGGACATTTTTTCATTATATTTTCTTACCCATCTGCTTAATAAATCTCCACTCATACCTAAATCTCTTGCTATTTTTGCTGACGGTTGACCTGTTTCTCTTACTAGTTTTATTGCTTCCAATTTAAACTCTATTGTATATTCCCTTCTGTTTCCCATATTACACCTCTTTGAAAAAACGTTCTATTTTACTTCAAAAACGTCTTAACTTCCTCTCTACTTTTTCTGGGTAAGGTCAATTTGGTGCTTGTCATGCACACCTCCTGTGTAATTCATCGTGACAATGCCCATGTAACAAAGATAAATTTTTGATCATATTGTTTCGTCTATTCCGGTCTTTATGATGTGTAATAGTTTAGACTTGATCTGACAGGCGTGAATTAACTGACAGAAGAATTGACAAAGTCAAAACCAAAATCAGCATCCTGTTTAATGCTATCAATATTTTTCTGATAAGCAATATGCATACTATCAAAAAAGGTTTGCATAGGATAGCAATATTTACCTGAATGCGGTCTAGATCTATTGTAAGAATGCACCCAATGGTCTACATCTAACTGAAGTTCTGCCAAAGAGGTGTAAATTTTCTTTCTAAAGATAATATTGATCTTGCATAGTTCTGTGGAACCTTTCACATATGCCATTAGTCTGTGGAGAACGAGCTTTGGTTCGAGAATGATCAATATTTTCTACCCCCAAATACAGCTGGTAAGCGTGATTTTCCGGTCTGCCACAATACTCTGTACCACGATCCGTCAAAACGCGTAGTAATGATACTTTCTGTTCATCAAAAAACGGTATTACCCTATCATTAAGAAGATCTGCACCTGTGATAGCAGTCCTTTCTGTGTAAAGCTTAGCAAAAGCAACTCTAGAATAGGTATAATGCACCCCATAAATTAGACCAAAAAAAAATGGTTAATCCGAGTAAAAAGGGAAAAGAATGGAGTGTAGTATGAGAACAAAAAAGCAGAGTTAAAAGCAAAGATAGCTTTGGAAGCAATAAAAAATCAAAAAAGCACAGCAGAGATATGTAGTAATACCATCAACAAATTTATATGATTGGCGTGATAGAGTATTAGCAAGATTAAAAGACCTATTTATAGAAGAAAGTGAGAGTATAAGAAAACAAAGGATATTAGGACAAGAAATAGAAAATTTGCATAAAGTTATAGGGGAATTGACGGTTGAAAATAATTACTTGAAAAAAAAATTACTGAAATAAACAAAAAAGATAGGATAAAACTTATAGAAAAAGACTCTGATCTATCAATAAGAAAACAAGCTAATTTATTGAGGATTTGCAGGTCTAGCTTATATTATAGTCCTATAATTAATGATGAAAGTGAGATAGCAAATTTAATTCAAGAAATATATTTGGCTTCAGACTGCCATTATGGATATCGAAAAATTACTGCTGAAATTATAGCAAATGGAATAGTAATCAACCATAAGAAGGTTTTGAGAATAATGAAAAAGATGGGAATTACTGGGTTATATTGTAGAAAAAAACATAACACTAGCATTAAAGATAAAAAACATAAAATATATCCTTATTTACTTGAAGGTTTGATTGTTTGTAGAGCTAACCAGGTGTGGGCCACTGATATAACGTACATTATGCTTGAAGGTAAGTTTGTCTATTTTGTAGCAATAATGGACTTGTATAGTCGCTATATTATTGCTCATTCATTATCACCATATCTTGATGCTGGATTTTGCATTCATACTCTCAAAGAAGCTCTAAAACAAGGTAAACCTGAGATTTTCAACAGTGATCAAGGTGTGCAATTTACAAGCTATAATTTCATTATGGAGTTAGAGCGTGCTAATATAAAAATCAGCATGGATCATAAAGGACGCTGCTTTGATAATATATTTATTGAACGCTTATGGAGAACTTTAAAACAAGAAGCCATATATTACTATAGACCAAACAGTATCAGAGATTTGGATGTTGTAATAAAGGATTTTGTTGGTTGGTATAACTATAGAAGGCGACATCAGTCTTTACATTATAAAACTCCTGCTGATCTCTATTATCATAGACAATGAATGAATATGTGCTTTAAATGTGTGTGGACGCACATATTCATTATTTTTTTTAGATTAGAACTTCTTTACAAAAAAATCGGATTACTTTGAAAAAAATGGTCTAGACAAATGGGTGCACTATAGGTGAACGCAAGTGAAGTTTCATAAGTATCGTAATTACGAAAGAGCTAAAGATGCTGACAAGCTCTGACCAAAAGGTAATGTGACATTTTTCATTTCTGGATGTACGCAAATCACCGGTATAGAGAAGCCACCTAACCCACTGTTGTATGATAGAAGGAACAGGGTAAGCCTGTATTTCGCCTATATGGCAAGCAAACCGCAAGGAATGCTGATGAAGGTGCAGGTAAAGGATAATGGAGAAAGCGAATGCCAGTTTGTAATGAAATGGATAGACATTAATTCGCGTGAAAACGAGCAGACTTCCATTTGGTCCTTCGTGACAAGAAACTTTGTCAACCACTTAAGGTAGGAAAGCAGATGATTACAAGTAAAACTGTAAGTGCACTTACCAACAACTCCGAAGCATGGAACCAGTTATCCTGGAAGAAATGCCAAAAAGTTGTTATGAGGCTACAGAGGCGTATTGTTAAGGCTGTCCAACAAGGAAGATGGGGTAAGGTGAAAACTTTACAACATCTTCTCACACGCTCTTTTAGCGGCAAAGCCTTGGCTGTTAAGAGAGTAACTGAAAACCAAGGAAAAACCACAGCAGGTGTAGATCGTCAACTATGGTCAACTTGCAATGCTAAATTTCAAGGAATAAAGCTGTTAAAACAAAGAGGATATAAACCTTCTCCGCTCAAACGAATTTATATCAGTAAATCTAATGGCAAAAGAAGGTATCCGTTCAGGGGTGTGGTTTAAGAAACAATAGATAGGAGATTGTGAAAGGGATTATAGTGCACCCATTTGTCTAGACCATTTTTTTCAAAGTAATCCGATTTTTTTGTAAAGAAGTTCTAATCTAAAAAAAATAATGAATATGTGCGTCCACACACATTTAAAGCACATATTCATTCATTGTCTATGATAATAGAGATCAGCAGGAGTTTTATAATGTAAAGACTGATGTCGCCTTCTATAGACCCCAGTTATGGATTAACCAACGAAGTAAAGCTGAGAAATACAGGGCTTTTTCGATTGCATTGAATAAGAAATGAGGGTAGAAAAAATATGTACCAAGAAATTTACTGTGGATCTATGCCGAGTGTGCTCAAGTTCAAATTTGTTTTTTAGGCAGCCAAAAACCGTTTCAACAATCGATCTTTTCCCTAGTAAAATCTTCTCTTTCAGCGAAATCAGTGCATTTTTCATACCTTTTTTCACTTTAGTGACGAGTTTTAGACCTCTATCGAATAGTTTCTCAAAGAGCTCTTTCTTTATATAGCCCTTATCTCCAAACAAAAGTCCAGTTAGTTTTTTGGTTAGAGTTGGTACAGGTTTTCTGTCATCGACGTTACCTCTGGTTAGCGTAACACCTTGAATTTCACCTATTTCATTGATTACTACATGTAATTTAAAACCAAAAAACCAGCCGTAAGTATTCTTTCCTAACTCTGCTAATCCTTTGAAAACCTTATTTCTTGAGATTCTTTTTCGATGGCATACTGCTATTGAAGTAGAATCTATGTAGGAAATCCCGGTCATTTTTGCTTGTTCACAAAACCATTGCAAAAGTAATGCTAAATACCACAAAACTCGCGGCTTTAAGGCAATAAATCTGTGATATGAAGGCAGCTTTGAAAACTCTGATCTATAGAATAACTGAAGATAACAAAGATAAAAAGCCTTGAAGTTTTTACATGGTGATTTATGGTATAATAGGATTATGGTTAGAATTTCTGAGTGCGCTATTTCTGGTACTCTGGTTGGTTTTTTGCCGTTTGATAAGAACCTATTTGCAAAATTATCATCTACCGCACGACAAAAATCCTCGACGCAACAGTACAGTTCTGTAATATCTTTCTTCATGGGTAACCTCTTATTATTACTAAAATACTCGAGTTTACCCTGTTTCCCTCTTCTTAGTTATACTTTTATCTATTTTCTAATCCATAACTGAGGTCTATAGTTATACCAACCAACAAAATCCTTTATTACAACATCCAAATCTCTGATACTGTTTGGTCTATAGTAATATATGGCTTCTTGTTTTAAAGTTCTCCATAAGCGTTCAATAAATATATTATCAAAGCAGCGTCCTTTATGATCCATGCTGATTTTTATATTAGCACGCTCTAACTCCATAATGAAATTATAGCTTGTAAATTGCACACCTTGATCACTGTTGAAAATCTCAGGTTTACCTTGTTTTAGAGCTTCTTTGAGAGTATGAATGCAAAATCCAGCATCAAGATATGGTGATAATGAATGAGCAATAATATAGCGACTATACAAGTCCATTATTGCTACAAAATAGACAAACTTACCTTCAAGCATAATGTACGTTATATCAGTGGCCCACACCTGGTTAGCTCTACAAACAATCAAACCTTCAAGTAAATAAGGATATATTTTATGTTTTTTATCTTTAATGCTAGTGTTATGTTTTTTTCTACAATATAACCCAGTAATTCCCATCTTTTTCATTATTCTCAAAACCTTCTTATGGTTGATTACTATTCCATTTGCTATAATTTCAGCAGTAATTTTTCGATATCCATAATGGCAGTCTGAAGCCAAATATATTTCTTGAATTAAATTTGCTATCTCACTTTCATCATTAATTATAGGACTATAATATAAGCTAGACCTGCAAATCCTCAATAAATTAGCTTGTTTTCTTATTGATAGATCAGAGTCTTTTTCTATAAGTTTTATCCTATCTTTTTTGTTTATTTCAGTAATTTTTTTTTCAAGTAATTATTTTCAACCGTCAATTCCCCTATAACTTTATGCAAATTTTCTATTTCTTGTCCTAATATCCTTTGTTTTCTTATACTCTCACTTTCTTCTATAAATAGGTCTTTTAATCTTGCTAATACTCTATCACGCCAATCATATAAATTTGTTGATGGTATTACTACATATCTCTGCTGTGCTTTTTTGATTTTTTATTGCTTCCAAAGCTATCTTTGCTTTTAACTCTGCTTTTTTGTTCTCATACTACACTCCATTCTTTTCCCTTTTTACTCGGATTAACCATTTTTTTTTGGTCTAATTTATGGGGTGCATTATACCTTTTTTCTGCTTAGTTTAGGTTATGCAAGAAGTCTAGTGCATGAACTGGTCCTTTTGAATTTTAGCGCTGTCTGCACGAACGTCTAGTTTAGGGGTAAGATAGGAGAAAAATTAGGGCCCGCAAATTAATCCAAACACATAAGTGTAGTGTTACCACCGAAGGCTGTAGTGTTAACACTTACAACTTTTTCTGTAGAAAAACGCTGTAAATAATGAGGACCACCAGCTTTTGGCCCAGTGCCAGATAGTCCTCTACCACCAAATGGTTGTATCCCAACTGCTGCACCTATCTGGTTACGGTTGATGTAGACATTTCCAACTGATATTTTTTTACTTATAGTGTCAATTTGACTTTGTATACGACTCTGCAAAGAAAACGTAAGCCCATATCCAGTACTATTTATATCACTTATAACTTCATTTAATTGTGACTTGTTAAAACGTATGATATGCAAAATAGGACCAAATACTTCTTGCTTTAATTGCGAAATTTTTTGTATCTCATAAATATATGGAGGAAAGAAATAACCATTATGAGAATTTGTATCCATGGGTACCTTAAATAACAGATTTGAATCTTCGTCCTCTGACATTTTTTGCGTATGTTGAGTTAGCATATCGATAGATGCTTTGTCAATTATTGGACCAATATCAGTACTAAGCTGTATTGGATCACCAATCTTGAGTTCTTGCGCTGCACCACATATCATTTTTATCTGTTCTTCTGCTATATCTTCTTGAATAAATAGCACTCTAAGCGCAGAACAGCGTTGGCCGGCGCTGCGAAACGCAGAAAGCACAACATCTGTAGTCACTTGCTCTAAGAGAGCAGAACTATCAACAATCATAGCATTTAATCCGCCAGTTTCAGCGATAAGTGGCACAATAGGACCATCCCTGCTAGCAAGCATTCTATTAATTATTTGAGCAGTTTGTGTTGAGCCAGTAAAAGCTACTCCGGCAATTCTATTGTCTGGAACTAATATTTTGCCTAAATATCCACCATCCCCAGGAATGAGGTGTAACACATTTTTTGGTATCCCAGCTTCGTGTAGTATCTTAACAGCTTCATAGGCAATAATCGGCGTTTGCTCTGCCGGTTTTGCAAGCACCGTGTTACCTGCTGCAAGTGCAGCTGAAACCTGTCCAATGAAGATAGCGAGCGGAAAATTCCACGGTGATATGCATAAGAAAACTCCTCTGCCTTCAAAAAAGATGAAGTTATCTTCACCTGTTGGACCTGGCAATTTTTTCCAGTCATTCAGTTCATTTTTTGCTATCGTTGCATAATAGCGCAAAAAGTCGATTGCCTCTCTTACTTCTGCTATTGCATCGGATAAAATTTTTCCTGCTTCCACAATCATAATGTAAATTAACTCCTTCATCCTTTCCTCAAGCAAATCTGCAGCTTTTTCAATGCATTTAGCGCGCTCTTCTGCTGAAACATTTTGCCACTTAGTAAAAGCACTATGTGCTATTTCAAGAGCGTTTAAAGCCTGATCGCTTGTTGCACTTGACACTTCCCCAATTACATTTTCTAAATGTGCAGGATTCACCACTTCAGTAAATTTGGCATCATCAAAAAGTGACTGTCCGTCAATTATTGGTCCAACTTGCCATTTTTTTTTACTGAAACCCTTTATATCATCTGCAAATTGTGAGACTATCACAGAATCACTAATATCCATTCCCAAAGAATTTTTTCTTTCTGGTCCAAAAATATCTTGTGGTAACGGAATGCCTGGATGAGGTTCATACTCCAAGCTTTTAGCTTTTTCTGATGGATCTGAAACTAACTCTTCAATTTCAACATTAGGATCATTTATTTGATTAACAAACGAACTATTAGCTCCATTTTCAAGAAGGCGTCTTATAAGATAAGGCAATAAGTCACTATGTTCTCCAACGGGTGCGTAGACACGACAGCTAACATTTGTTGCAAGCTCTGACATTGCATAATCATATAAGTCTTTTGCCATTCCATGTAAGCGTTGAAATTCAAATCCAGGGTGGTTTTTATCAGCAAGTTCCATGATAGAAGCAAAAGTATAGGCGTTATGAGTTCCAAAGCATGGGTAAAAGCTGTTTGGTTTACTCAAAAGTTTCTGTGCGCACGCGAGGTAAGATACGTCAGTATAGCTTTTTCTTGTAAATACTGAATAGTCATTTAATCCCAATTCTTGCGTACGCTTGATTTCTGAATCCCAATATGCACCTTTTACAAGTCTGACCATAATTTTATGATTTGATCGAATAGCAACATCCTCTACAAAGTCAAGAACAGACAAAGCACGTTTTTGATATGCTTGTACAGCCAAGCCAAGCTCCACCCACTCAGAAAGTGATTCATCAAGCCGTAATTGTTTAAACAAGATTAAGGACATTTCAAGCCTTTCTGTTTCTTCTGCGTCTATGCATAGTGAAATGTTGTATTTTTTTGCCTCGCGGCAGAGCTCTAAAACCTTAGTGAATATCTCACCAGCAATTCGGTCAAATTGACCAAATTCATAACGTGGATGCAAAGCAGAAAGTTTAATTGAAATTCCATGGGATTTAAAACAATCATTTATTTCAGTGGATTCACCTATAGCTTTTATTGAATGCATATATGAATTAAAATACTCTTCTGCATCCTCAGTTGTGTGAGCAGCTTCGCCAAGCATATCAAAAGAGTATAAAAACTTACTATTGTCATCTAGTTTTGCGTACCTTAAAGCTTCTTCTATGGTTTCTCCAACAACAAAATGATTACCAAGCATAGACATTGCTTGTTTTACTGCTTTGCGAATAATCGGTTCTCCTAAATTCTTAAGTAACTTAGAAATTGCGTAATAGAACTTCGAATCGCCTTCATTATCTCTCAATATACTGCTACCTATCATCAAGCTCCATGTGGAAGCATTGACAAACAACGAAGAAGAGTGCCCTAAATATTTATTCCATTCCTGATTGGCAATTTTATCTTTGATTATTTCGTCTATTGTATAATCATCTGGTATTCTAAGTAGCGATTCAGCAAGACACATCAATGCTATTCCTTCATCATTGGAAAGCGAGTATTGCTGCATAAAGGAATCTACAATACTTAATTTATTGTGTTTGATTTTTTCAATAACTTGTTTTGCAATATTATAAATTCTACTTTTTGAATCAGCTGAAAGCTCTGTTTTTTCTACAAGATAACGTATATAACTCTTTTCATCAGTACGATAAAATCCTTGTAAACGTTTTCTGAGTTCATTAGGTTCTTGTATAGAGCTTATCATATATAATTATCTCCAAAAAATACTCCGACACCATATGTATGGTGAAATTATATCATAACTTTGCGCAGAGCAAATTGTTATTTATAAAGGGACCAGGGCTGGCTAAAAGAAGTCCATGCAATAACTTCACTAAATCAAAAGGATTGTGCAAGTATGTAGCTTAACACTCCCCCATCCATCAAGTATTTAACCTCAGTTGCGGTTTGTACACAGCATTCGAGTTGAATTGATTGCTTTGAATTATCCTGTCTTTTAATGATACATTCTAGATTTCCATTTGGTACTATTTCACCTTTTATGCTTATTACCTCACTACCATCAAATACCTTTCTAGTTATTCCGTTTTGGAATATAAGTGGAAGAACACCCATGCCGACCAAGTTGGACCTATGTATACGCTCAAAGCTTTCTGCAATTACAACTTTAATCCCCAACAATAAAGTACCCTTTGCTGCCCAATCCCTACTTGAACCTGTGCCATATTCCTTTCCTGCCACAATGATAAGAGCTTCCTTGTAGCGCATTGCTGCATCAAAAATCGACATAATTTCTTGAGAAGGAATATATTTTGTATAGCCGCCTTCGATGCTAACCATTTCATTTTTTATTCTAATGTTAGCAAAAGTTCCACGCATCATCACATTGTGGTTACCACGGCGAGATCCATATGAATTAAAGTCCTGTGGTTCAACTCCAAGCCTTTTTAAATATATACCTGCAGGACTACTTGAGGCAATATTTCCAGCAGGGGAAATGTGATCAGTAGTTACGCTATCGCCAAACATTGCCAATATTTGTGCACCTTTTATATCGATTATTTTATCTTGATTATCTTTAGGTGATAAATTATCAAAATAAGGCGGATTTTGTATGTAAGTGCTGTTTGCATCCCAATTATAGATTTCACTTTTTTCACACTTTATCTTTCGCCAATGTTCATCACCAGAAAAAACATCCTTATACTTTTGTATAAACATCTCACGTGTTACCACATTTTTAACACAATCTTCGATTTCATTGTTTGTTGGCCATATATCCTTGAGATAGACGTCATTTCCATTCTTATCTGTGCATATTGAATCTTTTGTCAGGTCAATTTGCACAGTACCAGCAAGCGCATATGCAACAACAAGTGGCGGAGATGCCAAGTAATTAGCTTTGACTAACGGATGAATTCTTCCTTCAAAGTTACGATTGCCAGATAAAACTGCAGCAACAGTTAGATTTTTATTTTTAATATCATCTTCTATATCACTATTTAGTGGACCAGAATTCCCAATGCAAGTTGTGCAACCATATCCAACTAGATTAAAACCCAAAGCATTTAGATCTACCTGCAATCCAGACTTTTCTAAATATTCTGTTACAACTTGTGACCCTGGAGCAAGTGAAGTTTTAACCCAAGGCTTTGATTTTAATCCAAGTTTAATTGCATTACGAGCTACAAGACCTGCAGCAATCATCACACTTGGATTTGAGGTGTTAGTGCAGCTTGTTATTGCTGCAATAACTACACTTCCATCTTGGAGTTTATCGCTTTCCTTTGACTCATTAACTGAAAATGACGTAGAAAAAGATTCCGCTACTTCTGAAAGGAAAATCTTATCCTGTGGTCTTTTAGGACCAGCCATTACTGGTCCTACACTCGATAAATCAAGCTCTAGTGTGTCAAAAAATGCTAACTCATTATTGCTACGCCACAATCCCTGCTCTTTTGAATAGACTTCAACTAATTTGATCAGCTCTTCTGGTCGCCCTGTTAAATGTAAATAATCGAGTGTTTTCTGATCAATTGGAAAGAATCCACAAGTTGCGCCATACTCTGGGGCCATGTTTGCTATAGTTGCCCTATCTGCCAGAGATAAATAATCCAGCCCATTACCATAAAATTCTACAAATTTACCAACAACGCCTTTTGTTCTTAGGATACTTGTGATTGTTAGCACTAAATCAGTTGCAGTTACTCCTTCTGGCAGTTTGCCAGTTAATTTAAATCCAACTACTTCTGGAATCACCATACTAATTGGTTGACCAAGCATCACAGACTCAGCTTCTATGCCTCCAACACCCCAACCAAGGACTGACAACCCGTTAACCATTGTAGTATGACTGTCAGTACCAACTAAAGTGTCAGGATATATGACTCCATCATTATTACACACAACTTGCGCTAAATATTCAAGATTCACTTGGTGGCAAATTCCAGTACCAGGCGGCACTACTCTAAAATTTGTGAAGGACGATTCCCCCCACTTTAAAAATTGATATCTCTCCAAATTTCTTTTTACTTCTAGCTCAACATTCTTACTGAATGCGGAAACACTTCCATAACTATCTACTTGAACAGAATGGTCAATCACAAGATCAACCGGTACAGACGGATTTATGTTGCTCGGGTTTCCTCCATTTTTCTTAACATAGCTCCGCATTGAAGCTAGATCAACAACAGCAGGAACCCCCGTAAAATCTTGCATCAACACCCTTGCTGGTTTGTAGCTAATTTCATGATTAGTGTGTTTATTAACGCAGCCTGCTAGTATTCTTATGTCATCCAGCTTTATGTTCACTCCATCTTCATTACGCAATAAATTTTCAAGCAGAACCTTAAGTGAGCAGGGTAATTTAGTTACATCTGTCCCTAAAAATTTACCAGCAGTGCTAAGGCTAAAGTATTCGTATGACTTTCCGTCAATGTTTAAAGTTGTTTTTGCGTTTAAAGAATTATTCATCCTGCATAACCATTATTTGAGTGAAAAACTAGCACCTCACTTTTTGATGTCATTCCAGTGCGTGACACTGGAATCCAGCCTATTTCATCATAGACATTGTTTTTGACATATGTTCCTAGGATCCCCTGCAAATTGTATGACTTGCAAACACTTCTATACCTGGATCCCATTGTCACGCACTGGGATGACAAGGATGATTCGTGCTGGAACGATAAGTATGATGCAAACCGGGATGACAAAAATGATTCACATTGGAACGACAAGAATAGATCTCTTGCACAACCACCTGTCATCCCAGTGCGTGACACTGGGATCCAGAAAAATAGATCACATTCAAAATTATTACGCATATTCTGCTTCATTTCAGATATTTCCTCCTTTGGTACCTCAGTAGCACAGCTATTTTCAGCTATATATTATACTGTATTAGTTAAAATTGGAATTACTACCGTTACTTTTTTGTTGTTGACCTTGCTGCTCATACATAGTTTCAAAATCTATAGGATCTAGCATTAGTGGGGGAAATCCACCACCACTTGTAACTCTTGCAATTATTTCTCTTGCAAAAGGGAAAAGGAAAGTAGGTCCACCAATAAACAAAGCTTGTCTTACCTCTTCCTCACTCAACTCTTTTAAATTTTCTATTGAAAAAATGCCACAATATTTCGTCTCACAAATGAAAGCTACGCCATCTTTTATATCTGCATCTTTTATCGTTGCTCTGACTTCTATATGCAAAGTAACTTCATGGAAAGATTTTTCTTCATTTGCTCCTTCTTTGTTTTCCATTCCTTCTAATTTCGCTGAATTGATATTAACCATTACATTAATATCGGGAGCTTTATTTGAAGAAAGGAATGGCGAATTCGGATTCTCAAACGATAGATCTTTAACATATTGACCGTGAATTCTCATTTTTTGTTGTGGCATTTCTTACGTCTCCTTTAATTGAGTTGAGATATTTAATACTTTCTTATATAATATATTCATTTACAAATGAATAGCAAACCTGATTATAAGTTGATATGAAAAACATATTTTCATTAATAATTAATAATGTTCAGATACTTTATATGCCAAGGAGTTGAGTTACTATGATAGAGCTTGTAATATATGCTTTATTAGCGGCATTCATTTTTTCACGTTTGTATAATTCTTTAGGAAGGTCAACCAACCTCAACCTAAAAAAGCTAACTAGTGTATTGGATGTAAGCCGAAGTAAAGAAGATGTAGTAGAAAACATTGAGGGTTATATTGATAGCAATGATAAAAATTCAATAAAAGTTACTTATGAACAAATATTAAAAAAAAACAAAGATTTTTCTATTTCCCACTTTATAGAAGGTTCAAGCATAGCTTTTGAATTAATAATAAAGTATTTCAATCAAGGAAATTTGTCTCAGTTAAAACCTCTTCTCAATAAAGACTTATATGATAATTTTGCAGAGAAGATTAAATATCGTAAAGAGGTGCACGAGTCTATAATTGTTTCTATCGTTTCACAAAAGATTTTAGAAATAAAGCTAATAAAAAATGTAGTGTTTATTGCAGTATATTTCCTTTCAGAGCAAATTAACTTCGTTAAGAATAATAAAGGAGATATCATATCAGGTAGTACATCCACCATTAATAAAGTTGAGGATGTATGGCAATTCAAAAAAAATGTTAATTCATCAGACCCAAGCTGGTTGCTTGTTTCTATTAACTATAAGAAGACAAATGGCAAGTAAGATTAGTTTCATTTGAAGTTGATTATGGAGAGTAAGCTACGCGAAATAGTACTTGATACTGAAACGACAGGTCTTGACACTGGATCTGGTCATCGAATTATTGAAATAGGGTGTGTGGAATTAATTAATCGTATTCCAACAGGTAAAGTATTCCATCGGTACCTCAACCCAGAAAGAGATATACCTTATCACTCGTTTAAGATTCACGGTATTAGTGAAGAATTTTTAGAAGATAAACCATTATTTTCAGATGTTGCACTTGAATTTCTTGACTTTATATCTAATGATATTTTGGTAATTCACAACGCTGAATTCGATGTTAAGTTCCTTAACATGGAGTTAAGCAAGCTGAATGCTGGGTTAATTTCCTCAGATAGAGTGCTAGATACATTACCTCTTGCAAGAAAAAAATTCGCAGGATCACCTGCTTCTTTGAATGCATTATGTAAGCGTTTTGATATATCGCTAGAGAATAGAGAGTTGCACGGAGCACTAGTTGATGCTCAATTGCTTGCAAAGGTATATGTTGAACTTACAGGAGGGTTACAAACCTTTCTCTTTGATAATGAATGCAATCAGGACAGTAACTCCACATTCGTTCAGCATAAAGTGCGTAATCTAACTCCCAGAGAACATTCACCAAATAGTGAAGAAATTGATGAACATAAGAAACTGTTAGACAAAATTAACAATACACTTTGGAATAAATATATTGAATAGGTCAGCTAATAAATATACAATTTGATTTTACTGAGAGCATTCTAATGGTAAGGTTTATAAGATTGTTATCTAATGTGCTAGCAGCATTAGCAGTTGTTTTTTTAGGTTATTGTTATTTCACTAAAAAAGGCATATTTGCCCCAGCAGCGATTCACAACGCAGAAGTTAAGATAGGCGGAGATTTTTCTTTAATTAATCAGGACGGACAGATCCTGCGCAGTAGTGATTTTAAAGATAAATACATGATGATTTTCTTTGGGTTTTCCTCATGCAAAAGAATTTGCCCTATGAACCTTGGAATAATTTCAGAAACACTTGCAAAGTTAGATGAGAAAACTAACAACAAGCTACAAACATTCTTCATCACAGTTGATCCTGAGCGTGATAGCACTGAAAAACTTAAAGAATTTCAACAGCAATTTGACCATAGAATACAAATGTTAACTGGTGAAAGAGAAAAAATAGACGAAGTAGTTGAAAAATATAAAGTACATGCAAGCAAAGTAGACGGAGAAGAAGAAATCAACCATTCTTCGATAATATATCTTATTGGCCCTGGAGGAAAATATGTTACACACTTTGCAGCTGATTTAAATTCAGACGAAAGTCAATCTGATAAGATTTTGGCTGAGATAAGAAAATACGTAAACTGAATTATAGATTTTTCTGTTAATTAGCCGAGCACGCAACTGCATGAGCATTATGATTTTGAGAGCAATCTCCACCGGGAAGACACACACAACTGTACGAACGTTGTAGTTTGGGCCACCAGTGGGCCAGTGCCCAGACACTGGGATCCAGCCTTTCCATAATCATTAAAACGTTGTGTTTTAACATAAAACAGCTATTTTTATGCTTGCCAACTTAATAAAATTCCTGGATCCCAGACTGGGATGACACCCTCCTGATGGGCCAAAATCACAATGTTCGTACAGTTGTGTGTCAAGCACTGGAATGACATCATCTGTTGTGCAATTTACCTTCAAAAATGAATGTTCGTACAGTTATGGAATTGCTCAACAGGCACAGTTTGACATAAAAAGCTTTGCTTTTTGAAATTTTGGGTTATAATTAACTTAAGATATTTCAGTAGGGAATTTATTATGAATAGAGAGGAAGCTTTAAAAATTTTGGAACTAACAGATAGCCATGACGTTATCTCTAAAGCCAGAAAGAAATTATTTGATAGTGAAAAAAACTCAGATGTATTAAAAACGCAGATCGAGGCATATAAATCGCTTACCGATAGTCAAGCAGAAGCTTTTTCGGATCTTGTAATATCAGCCATTGACAGTAATAAGCTAGATTTTTTGGGATTGTTACTAGAGACAGTAAAAAATGATGATAAATTTGATTATTTAAATACAGAAAGCACTAATGGCAGTATGCCATTGAACTTCGCACTTGGGAATACACTTGGATGTAAGTTAGGGTTAAGAGCTCAGATCATAGATTTGCTTTTAAAATATGGTGCTAATCCTAATGCACAAGATCGAGCAGGGCAATCATCATTACACTGCGTTGTTAACAATAGAGATGGTGTTTTTTGCTGCAAAGTTACTGAATCTCTCTTAGAGTACAAAGTTGATCCTAATGCAAGAGATAACCAAGGTAAAACACTGTTGCATTACTTATGCGAGGATCATAGTTACCTTAATGATTGTGCCCGTGGTCGTGTTGGAATTGCAAAATTGCTTTTAAGGAAAGGGGCTAACCCAGACTTAAAAGATAATTACAATAAAAGACCAGTAGATTATGCTAAACACGACAGTAAAGTTGGGCAGTTATTTGGTGCCGTTGATCGTAATAAGGTGTTACTATACTCTGGTGGTGTAGTGATTTCTTCGCTTTTTAGTATCAGCTGTGCACTTGAAGCCACAGTTGGAAATTTCAGAAAAGCAGATAAAATTGGATTTATTATCCTTGCAACAGGTACGGCTGCTTGCGCATTATTTTGTGCGTACTGCGCAATAAAAACTGCATTTTTTTCAAAACCCTCAACTGAATTCACTGAAGCTAGGGCAGAGTTTCTTAATAGTCAGAAATCAGCAGGTGCAGTTTGACATAAAAAGCTTTGCTTTTTGAAATTTTGGGTTATACTTAAGCATAGTTTATTATTAGTAAGGGATAATTGCCATGAACGAAGAAGAAGCTTTAAAAATCTTGGGAATAGTGAGTCTTTCTGAGCATGAGGTTTATGAACAAGCTAAACAACAACTTAATAAATTGTATAAGAACAATTTTACAATAGAGAAACTCTCGAAAAAAATAGAAGCATGCAAATTGCTTACTGAAGATTACCAAGATCAGGCAAAAGTTTTTTCGGACCTTGTAATATCAGCCATTGACGACGATAAACTGGATTTTTTGAAGTTGTTGCTAGAGACAGTAAAAAATGATGATAAATTTAACTATTTGAATACAGAAGGTACTGGTGGCAATATGCCATTAAACTTCGCGCTTGGGCATACAAGTTATAAACATGAGTTAAGGATTAAAGCCATAGACTTACTTTTGAAGCATGGTGCTGATCCTAATACAAGAAACCGAGAAGGCAAATCACCATTACACTATATTACCAACAGGGATGGTGTTTTTTGTCACAAAGTTACTGAATTACTTTTAGACAAAGGTGCTGACCCTAATGCAAAAGATAGTCAAGGTAAAACACTGTTGCATTACTTATTTGAAGATAAAAGTCACGATTGTGTTGAAATTGTGAAGCTGCTTCTCAAAAGAGGTGCAAATCCCTATATACAAAATAAATGCGGTGAGTCTCTATTATATAAAGCTTATTCTGAAAAACGTGATGACATTGTAAAACTGCTCTTGGAGCATAGTGCTAGTTCTGATATAAAAAGTGAACGTGTTCAATCTCTATTATGTAAAGCGTGTTCTGAAGGGCGTGATAACATTGTGAAACTGCTCTTGGAGCATGGTGCTGATCCTAATATAAAAAATGAACATGGTGAATCTCTATTGTATGAAGCGTGCTCTAAAGGGCATGATAGCATTGTAGAGCTACTCTTGGAACATGATGCAAATCCTGATGTAAAAGATCAAAAAGGCAGATCACTATTCTATTATATTATTGATAGCTATAGAATAGACGATCGTTATAAAGCTGTAGAATTGCTTTTGGATAAAGGTGCTAACCCTAATATGCAGGATGATCTGGGTAGGGCATCGTTACATTACTTGTGTAGCAAGTATTACAGAGATGGTAGTGTTGAAATTGCAAAATTGCTTTTGAGGAGGGGGGCTGATCCAGACTTGAAGGATAAAGGTGGCAAAAAGCCAATAGATCTTGTTTCTCTTTACAGTGGTGTTGGAAAACTATTTGGTGCTATTGATTATAATAAAGCAACCTCGCTTGGGGCTGTTACGCTATTAACTACAGCGGGTAGTATTGCCTTGATTTCTGGGGTTGCGGACGCATACATAGGTAAAGTTTGGTGTTCTACTCTTGCAGCAGTTATGGCTGCTGTTGCATTATGTTGTGCGTACTACGCAATAAAAACTCTATTTTTTTCACCAGGACCCTCAACTGAGTTTATTGAAGCAAGGGCAGAGTTTCTCAATAGTCAGAAATCGCAAGTGAATGCAACTTAATAATTAGAGACTAAAGGAGTTCTTTTTTAAAAAACTTAAGTTATACTTATAAGTGTTTGATATCTTATATAGTAATTATGTCGAATTTAAGCTGCCTTTATGGTGATAATGCAGAATTTGTGGAAGAAATGTATAGCCGTTATCTGCAGGGCGATAAATCAATCGGGGAAGATTGGTATAGAATTTTTTCAAGCAATTTAGAAGTTAATAAAGCGGAGTCTTGCGGTGCACAACATGCAACTAAGGTGGATGATTCAGTAGCAAATTTCTTCAGATCTTATGGTCACTTTTTTGCAGACTTAAACCCATTGTCACCAAATGAAAATCAAGAAATAGATTATCAGAAATATTTGAATATCTCTCCTACGGGTGACACTGGAATCTATAGAGATATTTATTGCAAGAATATCGGTTTTGAATTTATGCATATTTCCTCTTACGAAGAGAGAATGTGGCTGCAAGAAAAAATTGAAAATCAAACCTATACGCTGAGTTCACAAGACAAAAAAGAAATACTGAGGCACTTGGTCGAATCTGAGATGTTCGAGCAATTTCTCCATATGAAATTTCCTGGATATAAGCGTTTTTCTATCGAAGGTGGGGAATCAGCTATCGTTGCAATTGAAAAAATCATTAGTGATTCTACGGTTTGTGGTATTAAAGAAATAGTCCTTGGCATGGCTCACCGCGGACGACTCAATGTTCTAACCAAAGTTATGGGCAAAGAATATGCGGCAATGCTATCTGAATTTCAAGGCAATCTTGCATATCCAAGTGGTCTTGAGGTGTCTGGTGATGTTAAATATCACCTTGGTTATTCTTCTGATCGAGCACTTGCTGGTGGTAAAAAAATACATTTAAGTTTATGCCCTAATCCATCTCATCTTGAAGCGGTTAATCCGGTTTTAGCTGGGAGAGTGAGGGCAAAACAAAATATGAGATCCGTGCTTGGAATATCAATTCATGGTGATGCGGCTTTCATCGGTCAAGGTGTCGTTGCCGAGACCTTGAGCCTAAGCAACATTGAAGGTTATAAAGTGGGTGGTATTGTGCACATTGTTATAAACAATCAAGTTGGTTTTACTGCTAACCCATGCTGCGCACGATCCTCTTTTTATTGCACTGACATAGCAAAATCAATAGAAGCCCCAGTGTTTCATGTTAATGGAGATAACCCGGAAGCTGTGAGTTTTGTTGCGAGTTTGGCGATGGAATATAGGCAGAAATTTAAAAAGGACGTAGTGATTGATATAATATGCTACCGCAAATACGGCCATAATGAAGGTGATGAACCGAATTTCACTCAGCCACTTATGTATAAGCTGATATCAAAACATAAAACTCCTGGAACATTGTATGAAGAAAAATTGACTGCAGAGAAAGTATTAGATGGCGATGAAGTAAATAAATTGCGCAGTGAGTTCAGGGCAAAATTAGATGAAAGCCTTGCTGAATCAGTGACTTACACTCCAAAAAAAGCTGACTGGTTCGGTGGAGTGTGGTCAAAATTAAAAAGGGCAAGGTTGAACGATTTGAGCGAATACTATACAGATTCTGGTGTTCCGCCGAATGAGTTGAAAAAATTAGGTGTGCATATAAATAGCAATATTCCAAGTAGCTTTAACATTAATAATAAGGTTAGAAAAATACTTGATGGCAGAATAGATAGTATAAATTCTGGTAGCAACATAGACTGGGCAACTGCTGAAAGTCTTGCATTTGCATCACTGCTCACAGAAGGAATAGGAGTGCGTTTATCAGGACAAGATTCTGGACGTGGAACTTTCTCGCACCGTCACTCAAGGCTCGTTGATCAGGTAACAGAAGAAGCGTTTATTCCGCTAAACAATATAAATGAAAAGCAAGCTCACTTTGAGGTCATAGATAGCGCACTATCTGAGTATGCTGTAATGGGATTTGAATATGGATATAGTCTTGATTCTCCGTATTCACTAGTGCTCTGGGAAGGACAATTTGGTGACTTTGCAAACGGTGCGCAAATTATGATCGACCAGTTTATCGCATCTGCAGAAACAAAGTGGCTGCGATCAAGTGTTCTAGTTTTATTGTTGCCTCATGGTTATGAAGGACAGGGACCTGAGCATAGCTCCGCGCGTATAGAGAGGTTTTTGCAACTCTGCGCAGAAGATAATATGCAGGTAGTTAATTGTTCCACTCCGGCAAATTACTTCCATGTCTTACGCAGACAAATGCATAGAGACTTTCGTAAGCCTCTGGTAGTGTTTACACCTAAATCGCTACTGCGTCATAAAAGAGCAGTTTCTAATTTATCTGACTTTGAAGGAAAATTCCTCACGGTGATTCCAGAATATAGAACAGATTTGGTTCCAAATGATAAAATACGTAAAGTTGTAATATGCAGTGGTAAAGTTTACTACGACATAATTGAAGTATGTGAAGCACAAAAAATAAACAATATAGCAGTAATACGTTTAGAACAATTCTATCCGTTTCCTGCAGATAAACTAAGTAATGAACTTGAAAAGTATAAGAACGCTGAAATTATATGGTGTCAAGAAGAACCAAAAAATATGGGAGGATGGTTTTTTGTCAACCCATTGATAGACGAGGTGTTATCTGACCTCAATATTCAAGCAAAAAGACCTAAGTGTATCGCAAGACCTGCTGCTGCATCTCCTGCATGTGGTTATGCTAGTGTTCACACTCAGCAACAGGAGGAAATTTTGAAGCAAGTTATGCAGGGACAATTGTGCAAATATTGAAGCGAAAGCTGGCAAGCGAACATTGTTCATCAGATCTTGACGCTGAGCACTGCAGCCAGGCGCGATAGAAAACGTATCACACCAATCAAACCTCTTTAAACCTCAGTTATGGATTAGAAAATAGATAAAAGTATAACTAAGAAGAGGGAAACAGGGTAAACTCGAGTATTTTAGTAATAATAAGAGGTTACACATGAAGAAAGATATTACAGAACTGTACTGTTGCGTCGAGGATTTTTGTCGTGCGGTAGATGATAATTTTGCAAATAGGTTCTTATCAAACGGCAAAAAACCAACCAGAGTACCAGAAATAGCGCACTCAGAAATTCTAACCATAATCCTATTATACCATAAATCACCATGTAAAAACTTCAAGGCTTTTTATCTTTGTTATCTTCAGTTATTCTATAGATCAGAGTTTTCAAAGCTGCCTTCATATCACAGATTTATTGCCTTAAAGCCGCGAGTTTTGTGGTATTTAGCATTACTTTTGCAATGGTTTTGTGAACAAGCAAAAATGACCGGGATTTCCTACATAGATTCTACTTCAATAGCAGTATGCCATCGAAAAAGAATCTCAAGAAATAAGGTTTTCAAAGGATTAGCAGAGTTAGGAAAGAATACTTACGGCTGGTTTTTTGGTTTTAAATTACATGTAGTAATCAATGAAATAGGTGAAATTCAAGGTGTTACGCTAACCAGAGGTAACGTCGATGACAGAAAACCTGTACCAACTCTAACCAAAAAACTAACTGGACTTTTGTTTGGAGATAAGGGCTATATAAAGAAAGAGCTCTTTGAGAAACTATTCGATAGAGGTCTAAAACTCGTCACTAAAGTGAAAAAAGGTATGAAAAATGCACTGATTTCGCTGAAAGAGAAGATTTTACTAGGGAAAAGATCGATTGTTGAAACGGTTTTTGGCTGCCTAAAAAACAAATTTGAACTTGAGCACACTCGGCATAGATCCACAGTAAATTTCTTGGTACATATTTTTTCTACCCTCATTTCTTATTCAATGCAATCGGGAGAGTAGACCGGCGGAACTTCCCCACCAGTCTCTCGCAGAACTGTACGTAAACCTCTCGATTTATACAGCTCCCGTTATTCAGCCTTTTGATCCCAATCCTAGTGTCCAGTGATAGAAAATATTTGGAGACCTCTTTCTCACTTTTGCTAGAAATTGCTTTGCTAGTCTTCCATGATTTCGAAGTTTCTTATATTTGGCTCTGACCCATCCTACTAGGTGCCACTCTACATTTCTGAGAGATGGATACATCTCTGATTTATAAAACCTGCCATAGTACTGATACCAGCCTCGGACTATAGGATTTATTTTCTTTGATATTTTCTCTAGTGTTGTATATGTTTGCCTACGTATTTTCCATGACCTTATGGTTTGGTTGATCTTCTTCTTGGCTTTGTTGCTAATTGCAGGTAGAAATGAGACAAAATAGTTTCCTATTTTATTGTTCTTTGCCAGTCTAGGTCTGAACGTGTAACCCAGAAAGTCAAAGCTCTGTATTGGAAACTCATCTCTCCTATTGTCATCCTTACAGTACACTATTTGTGTCTTTTCAGGATGTAATTTTAGCTTAAACTCAGCCAATCTTTCTTCGATCTTGTCTTTTATGAATTTTGCCTGTCTCTGGGTTTTACAGTGCACCATTGCATCATCTACATATCTCTCAAATGGTATTGTTGGGTAGTTTTGCCTCATCCACATATCAAATGCATGATGCATAAATATGTTAGAAATGATTGGGCTTACAGAACCTCCTTGTGGAACTCCCTTATTCCTAACTACCTTACTGCCATCTGCTAGTTGAATCGGGGCTTTCATCCACCTTTCCACGTACAGTATGACCCACTTGCAATCTGTATGCTTCTTGATAGTTTGCAGTGCTAACACATGATCCAGATTGTCGAAAAATCCAGAAATATCAAGATCTATCGTCCAATCACTTCTCCAACATCTCTTACACGCTGTACTTACCGCATCCAGTGCAGACTTGTTTGGTCTATAACCATACGAATCTTCGTGAAATTCCTGCTCTACTAACGGTTCGAGATACATAGTAGCTGCTGTTTGCCCTATCCTGTCGAATACTGAAGGAACACATAAAGTTCTTTGTCCTCCTGTATCTTTTGGTATCGCAACAGCTTTTACTGGTTCTGGAAAATAACTTCCGGATGACATCCGATTCCACAGTTTGTATAGATTATCTTTTAGATTTTCTTCAAACTTTGTTATCGAGACCTCATCTACACCTGCCGCACCTCTGTTTTTGGATACTTGTTTATAAGCTTTCCAAATCAGTTGCTTTGGTATGTCAAAAGATTTTGTTTTATTCATTAACTCTTCCCTTTCGGTTGATAAATAATTAAAACTAAATAACTCAGCCCCTTCGCTCCATTTCCATTACAAAAACTTCTTCACTACTACGAGCTAATCCGCCCCTGTTTTTCGCATCAGTACTCTCTTCCTTAGAGTTCAGCTCCTTGGACTTCTCCCTTATCATCGAAACGACAGGTTCCCATAGTTCCACACAATAGCCTGAAATAGGTTCATGCCACCTATATGCCGGATGCCACCTACCCAGTAGACAAGTTCCCGATAGGCTTATCCCAAGTTACTTTTTCTCCCCTGGTTTTGACATCATCGCATTACCTTTCGACGTGTAATCAGTGGTTCACTTGCGTTCATCTCTCTATTTCACACATGACGCATAATTACGCCTTTTCCATAACGCTCACTACCTTGGCTCTTTACCAAAGCAGCTTATGGTTGTTTGAAGCCTGCTCTTGTAAACCGGCTCCGAGGGGCCCACCCTCATCTATTGTGCAGCTTTCGCACTTAGTTTGCTCTTTCCTGAACATTCCTTGTGTCTCTACGGCACACAAAAAGCCCTGTATTTCTCAGCTTTACTTCGTTGGTTAATCCATAACTGGGGTCTTTAATGCTCAGACAAATATAAAAAGACTTTCATTCTATTAAAAAAGCTATAATTTTTATTAAAATTTTCATTTATTTTTATTTAAAAAGTAAACATTATTAATATTTACTTTAATTAATATAGGATATATATGAATACAGAAATATTTGAGAGGTTAATAGGGCAAACTAGTCTACGCAGCAATAGCAAAGCTGAGATCATAAAGTTAAATAGAAACGAAAAGGCTTTCATAGATGAGGATAAAAAGTCTATCGAATTAGCTGAGGCCATTTTTGAAGAGAATAGTATGTTTCGTTTTCGCAAACCAAGTCCTGCTACGGATTACATTTTGCACAAACTAATAAATGATAGAAAGCTTTTCGAGGAAATGAAAGATAGAGGTACAAGTATAATACGTCTTTTTTCTTTGCTATCAATGTATCATGGTCGCCTCAATTGCTGTGTTATAAGAAAAGGAGGGTGTATTACTGAGTGTGGCATACTTGATTATGCTGACACTTATCCAGCACTAGTACCTTTAGACCCCAGTTATGGATTAACCAACGAAGTAAAGCTGAGAAATACAGGGCTTTTTCGATTGCATTGAATAAGAAATGAGGGTAGAAAAAATATGTACCAAGAAATTTACTGTGGATCTATGCCGAGTGTGCTCAAGTTCAAATTTGTTTTTTAGGCAGCCAAAAACCGTTTCAACAATCGATCTTTTCCCTAGTAAAATCTTCTCTTTCAGCGAAATCAGTGCATTTTTCATACCTTTTTTCACTTTAGTGACGAGTTTTAGACCTCTATCGAATAGTTTCTCAAAGAGCTCTTTCTTTATATAGCCCTTATCTCCAAACAAAAGTCCAGTTAGTTTTTTGGTTAGAGTTGGTACAGGTTTTCTGTCATCGACGTTACCTCTGGTTAGCGTAACACCTTGAATTTCACCTATTTCATTGATTACTACATGTAATTTAAAACCAAAAAACCAGCCGTAAGTATTCTTTCCTAACTCTGCTAATCCTTTGAAAACCTTATTTCTTGAGATTCTTTTTCGATGGCATACTGCTATTGAAGTAGAATCTATGTAGGAAATCCCGGTCATTTTTGCTTGTTCACAAAACCATTGCAAAAGTAATGCTAAATACCACAAAACTCGCGGCTTTAAGGCAATAAATCTGTGATATGAAGGCAGCTTTGAAAACTCTGATCTATAGAATAACTGAAGATAACAAAGATAAAAAGCCTTGAAGTTTTTACATGGTGATTTATGGTATAATAGGATTATGGTTAGAATTTCTGAGTGCGCTATTTCTGGTACTCTGGTTGGTTTTTTGCCGTTTGATAAGAACCTATTTGCAAAATTATCATCTACCGCACGACAAAAATCCTCGACGCAACAGTACAGTTCTGTAATATCTTTCTTCATGGGTAACCTCTTATTATTACTAAAATACTCGAGTTTACCCTGTTTCCCTCTTCTTAGTTATACTTTTATCTATTTTCTAATCCATAACTGAGGTTTTAGAGGACTTTATACTTATTGAGCCTTCCTCGTACCTCGAATACACTGTGCTTGATAATGATAATATCAGAAATAGGTTAGCTAGAGACTTAACTGAAGATAAAACAAAATTAGATATTTTCGTAAATGGAATTTTAGCAACAAAGAATTCGGATTTAGTATTATCTTGTATTAATACAATGGGTGCTTTCAATGAGGAAGCTAGAAGTTTTGTCAATCATATACAGGAAACCAATAGGATGGACTACCTCTTTAAGAAAAGCGATACAACACTTGCAAAATCAACTCTAAAGGAATTGTTGAAGCTTTCTATTTTGCAGGAAGGAGAAAGCACTAAGCTAGAATCTCCCCAAGCTTCAAGTGTAAATGTTAGCGAAGCTCAGCAACATTGTAGTATATAGCTGGTGATAAAGTTTAAAATAATTGCATATACTGGTATCTGTTCAGACAATGGCGTCAACTTAAGAGCATACATTAGCAAACTCTCCTAAAGACATGATGGCGTTTGGGCTTATCTACTTTATTGCGGCTATACAATCTTCCCGGTCGGATCTTAACTTTGGCGCGTATACTTAAAAAGGGCTTGAAAATCTTTTGGCGCAACGAGCACTTGATAAAGTTTCTGTCTCATCACACCAAATAAAACTGAAAAATTTAAACGGTACTCGGCAATTTGATCTGGGTTCCAAGGCCCTTGTGCATCACACATATGAAGCGATAATATATTGCACATGACCAAGTTTGCCCAAAATTCTTGTAATACAGCCTCTCCAGAAAAATTTTCTAACTCTGCTCCTACTTTGAGTCGTTTCCTCTATGTGCCACCTTAATACATAAGCTTTGCTCCAAAGTCTCGGTCAAAAACTCTGTTTCTCCGTTGGCTAATGTCAGCTCTTACTTTCTGTCCTTTCATTTTATTTTTTAGCTTTTCATTTTCTAATATAAAATCAAAATCTGATTCGCCAGCGTTCCCATAGCTTGCTATAATTTCTTTTTTGCAAGCGAAAAATAAAATCTACTTCCAAATCATCATGCTGCTGAATCTGAAGACGATCATAGATAAATAATAATTTCTTTTGATTTAATGAACGCATTTGAGTGATAACTTCGGGTAATTGCTCTTCCGCCAACGTTTGTTCCCAAGCCGCAAGGCGAGCACTGCAAATCAGTGAAGTACATAAATCAACAAACAAATTGCCAGCGGTGCCTGTTGTTCCATTTGGTTCAAACTCGGATACAATTTCCTCAGAGCTGGGTAATCTCATACCAGAACCATCTGCTGCAATAAGTCTATAGCCTCTCCAGCTCAGATTCATCTTGATAGGCTGTTTGGATGCTTAAATTCTTTAAAACCTGTATTTATACCTTGCTTTAGAAAAAGCTTGCTTTGAGGGTACATGTCAATGGCTCCATAAGTTCACATTCTATTCCCAAACTTTTTTTAACTAACTTTAAAATCATAGAAAATACTGTCGTAAAAGCTTGTTCGCGTGAAACTCAACACAATGGATTCTCTGAAAAGCTTTCGAGTATATTATATTTTTAATTTGTAGAATAAAATTTTTTCCTTTTTGCATGCTTCACCTAAAAAGGACACATTTTAAACTTCTTTGTTGAAATAAAATAGAAACAAAAGTGCTGTTTCCTGCGGCTTCTGGATAATTTAATGGTAAAAGTTTTAGAGAGAAATTTTATACACTATCGCTGATATTTTTCCTTAAGTTGACGCCATTGTCTGTTCAGATGCATGGCTAATGCTGAAACAAAAATTCCAGTGCTCCCTTTCTTGTCATCCCAGTCTGGAATGGCTTTGTTGCATAGCAACCGAAAAAATCTGGCAGTTACTGACAAAATTCATTATAAAATAGCCATTTAACCTTTGAAGAAAAAATATGCCACAAAAAATGAGAGTCAGTAACCAAAACGAATATAACAAATTTTTGCAAGAAAGAGGAAATATTTTTCGTTACATCGATGAAGCTATCGAAAATTGGTATGAAAATAGTCCAAAAATGCAAGGCGGCAACTATATTTATAGTGATAAAGTTGTAATTTTGGTGCATATAATCGTCAATCTTTTTAGAATTGGTTTAAGACAAACGGTAGGGTTTATAAAAGGATATTTGCAACAAATAGGAAGAAATTTGCAGCTATTCACAAGCATCAAAAGAAACTTAATATTAAGATAAATGATTGCAGAAAATAACATGGAAGATATCGAAATTGCTATAGACAGTACAGATATACAACAACACTCCTGAAGGAAAATAGCGAAGATAGAAAGTATCGCAGCTATAGAAAATTGCATGTAATGTTGAATATATAGCTGTAAAATACAGTAACGGTCTGATCACTATGGAGCTTGTGATTTGCTTAAAGAAGTTCATGCCATAAAAGCACTATATGCAGATAGGGCATATGATAGGCACAAGTTTTATAAATTGTGTAACGAATATGATATAAAGGCAAAAATTCCACCAATAAACAATGCGGCAGAACATCCAGAAATAGATTATATGTCTGACAGAAATGCTGCTATTAGATTAATAAAATTATACGGTGAAGATGGCGTGAAAGAATGGAAAAAGAAAGTAAATTATGGGAAAAGATCTTATGTAGAAGGTTTTTTCTCGCGACTGAAACAAACATTCTGGTTTAGTTTTCGGAACAAATCTGAGGTTAATCGTGAGAAGGAACTGCGACTCAAGTGTTATTTGCTCAATAAATTCACTGACATTGGTATGCGAAATGGCTACATGAATTTATCGTAAATTACTACCAGTATAAGGTGCGATGCAACAAAGCCCACTGGGATCTCATTTTACTTTATGACGGTGTCATCCTAATACCTTCTCCTGTCATCCGAGTAGCTGACACTGGTTTCCATCCAAGAGGACAATGCCTCCCTCCCCTGTCATCCCAGTGCGTGACACTGGGATGACAAGAAGGGGGGCTATTCGGATGACAAGAAAGGAGCACTGCTATTTATAGAGTGAACCAGTGTCAGCTACTCGGATGACAAGAAGAGGGTACTGGGATGACAAAAAAAGGAGGCTACTTTGATTGGGCACTGCTGTCATAAAGCCTGCTACTTGGATGACACCATTGAAAGAAATGAACCGCTTTTTCAAAATTGTTTTGAATAGAGGAATAACATTCACAAGTAAAATTTCACATTACCACTTTTCAATTTATGTGCTATAATAAACCTGATTTATAAGAAAAACAAAGTTGGAAAAGCTAAGCAAAAATTGGGTGATAAGAGCAGGAAGATTTTTATCTTCATTGTTTTTTTTACTGTTGATTGCACTATCAATACGTAGTTTTTTATTCGAGCCATTTCATATACCTTCTGGTTCGATGAAAAGCACCTTACTTGAAGGGGATTATATTTTTACTAGTAAATACTCATACGGCTACAGTAAACACTCCTTTCCATTTTCTCCAAACATCTTTAGCGGCAGAATCTTTTATACCTCTCCAGAGCGTGGTGACATAATAGTTTTCAAACTTGCAAGAAACAACAGCCCTAGATTTGTTAAGCGAGTGATAGGAATACCAGGTGATAAAGTGCAAATGATAGAGGGAGAATTATACCTAAATGATCAAAAAATACAACGAAAGCTTATTGGAAATTTTCTTGATTATGAGTCAAATCGTAACATACCAAGATATATAGAAACGCTTTTAAGTGGCAAGGAACATGAGATTTTGATAGATAACGTTTCTCATAAGCTATCATATAACACTCCGGTTTATTATGTACCTGATGATCAATTTTTTGTTATGGGAGACAATAGAAATAATTCTTTAGATAGTAGGTTTTCTGAAGTTGGTTTTGTACCAATGGAAAATATCATTGGGCGTGTAAGCATAGTTGGTTTATCATTTAAATTAGGAAAGGTCGATTGGTTACCATTTAATTTCAGGTTACCTGTTGCTTTGAGATTAAATAGGGTATTGCATAAGGTTGTGTAAGTTTTTTGGTTCTGTCGCATTTGTAGGAAAGTAGAAAGAAGAGTGATATAAATCTTAAAAAAAAGCAAAGATGTTTCGCAAAATTATTGCCCTATTTTAAAGGATTTAGCTTTTCAGGAGATGTTATCTGTATATATGAAATGTCGATTCTCTTTGAGCTATCGAGATTTGGAAGAGATGATGAGTATAAGGGGAGCGAAAGTTGACCATGCTACGTTACAAAGATGGGTTATCACCACTGATAGATGAGGCGGTAAGGAAGAGAAAGAAGTGAGTTGGTAGTAGCTGGAGAATGCTACATTAAATTAAACGGTAAATGGGTTTATTTATATAGAGCACATACTGTAGCTGCGTGTTCGTAGAGACAAGTCTGCAGCACTTGCATTCTTTTGTAAAGCCTTCAGGGAGAATAATCTTTCTGAGACAGTAGTAATTGATAAAAGTGGCAGTAATACTGCTGGTATCCATTCAGGCAATGGCGTCAACTTAAGGAAAAATATCAGCGATAGTGTATAAAATTTCTCTCTAAATTTTTTATCATTAAATTATCCAAAGAGTGCAAGAAACAGCACTTTTGTTTCTGTTTTATTTCAACAAAGAAGTCTAAAATGTATCCTTTTTAGGTGAAACATGCAAAAAGGAAAAAATCTTATTCTACAAATTAAAAATACAATATACTCAAAAACTTTTCAGAAAATCCATAGGAGGGTTTGCTAATGAAGGCTCTTAAGTTGACGCCATTGTGTGAACAACTACCTTAACAAACTCAGTAGTCCCATTCTTTATCCCTGTTTTTTTTGTATTATTGGTCATATCACGCAATTTTTGAGAATTACTGAGTAGATCAAATAGTAACTCTGTTAGATTTTTTTTTGCTTCACTATTTTGTTCAACTATTACAGCTGCCCCCGAATCTTCAATATATTTTGCGTTATAAAATTGGTGATTATCTTTTGAGTAAGGGTAAGGAATATATATAGCAGAACGCCTAGCAAGAGTGATCTCTGCTATTGAAGTTGCTCCTGCTCTGCTAATTACCAAGTGAGCATTGGCCAGTCTATTTTCCATATCATCAAAAAATTCACTCAATTCACAATCGATCTTTTCACTTTTGTATAGACTCTTGACCTTGTTTGCATTTTTCTTCGTACATTGCTGCGTCACTCTAATTTTCTTTTTCATTTTAATAGGCAAATTACAAATTACGCTACTTACTACATCATCAAAAAAATTTGCACCTTGGCTGCCTGCTATGACTAATATGTTTAGGATTTTCTCAGTGCTAGAATGGCTCTGTGCTTTTATATCAATAAAATTTCCTGTAAAAATACATTTATTGCCCTCTGCATATTTAGTCTCCGGAAAGCTGGTTGCAATTAATTTTGCACTCTTGAAAAAGAATCTATTTACTCTCCCTAAAACTGTGTTTTGTTCATGTAAAATTATAGGTATAGAAAGAACCTTTGCTGCCAAAAGAGTTGGAAAAGAAGCATAGCTACCAAAACCAATTATTAGCTTTGGTTTTAATTTTCTTGTTTTATGTAGTGCTAATACACAGCTATATATTAATAAAAGGAAAAACTTAAATTTGTTGCCGCTTGGTCTACGTAATGGTAAAATGTAGCCTTCTATGTCGGTATTTTTATTTGTTTTTTTATCAGCGAATAATATACAATTGTATCCTTGTGTCTTTAGTGCTTTTGCTAAGGCTATGGCCGGAAAGATATGCCCACCTGTGCCACCTGTTGCTAAAATAATATCCATCTGCAAATAACAAATTAACACTAGATTGTTAACTGTTATTTAATAATTTGCACGTAGAATTTTATTAAGCTTTATGATAGTTGAGTTAAACATGCCTAAAAGTAGTAGTAAAAGAGAACCTAATGAGAAAAATAAACCTCAAGAACAAAGAGAAGGCAGAAGCGGAGGTTTTTTAGAACTGCTAAAAAATATAATAAAAATTCTTTTCAATTCGGTTGTTGACCTACCTGAGCACGAGCAGCATAATAAAATGAAAAACACTAATCTACAACAAAGTTTGGATACTAAACGAAAAGGCCCAGAAGATCTTCATCCAAAGGCAAATCTTGAAGTCAAAGAAGCAGCTAAGGGATTGAAAGAAGAGTTACAGAATTCTGATGCTGGTAATCAATGTGCTGAAATTAAAGGTATCTGCTCAGAGAAGTGGCAAAAAAATAGGTGACATAGAGTATTAAAAAAAGATACATAGGGTCATAGTGGTTTTAAGGGTTCTGTCGCATGTATCTGTTCAGCAGAGTGGCAAAATAAGGTAGACGAGAAAAGACAACTATAGGAACAAATGGGTGTCATGCAAGTAGCTGACACTGGCATCCAGTTCTTTCGCGCAGTTCCATCGAAAACATTGTAAAGCGCTTTCGTGTTTACCAACTTAGTGCCCAATCTGGATCCCAGACTGGGATGACAAGAAAGGGAGCACTGGAATTTTTGTTTCAATATTTGTACATGAGCCATGCATCTGAACAGACAATGGCGTCAACTTAAGGAAAAATATCGGTGATAGTGTATAAAAATTCTCTCTAAAATTTTTACCATTAAATTACCCAAAAGCTGCAATAAATAGCACTTTTGTTGCTGTTTTATTTCAACAAAGAAGTCTAAAATGTGTCCTTTTTAGGTAAAACATGCAAAAAGGAAAAAATTTTATTCTACAAATTAAAAATATAATATACTCGAAAGCTTTTCAGAGAATCCATTGTGTTGGAAAGAACAGTTTCACGCGAACAAGAAAACTCCCTTTTACGACAGTATTTTCTATGATTTTAAAGTTAGTTAAAAAAAGTTTGGGAATAGAATGTGAACTTATGGAGCCATTGACATGTACCCTCAAAGCAAGCTTTTTCTAAAGCAAGGTATAAATACAGGTTTTAAAGAGTTATTGGAGCTAAGCATCCAAACAGCTTATCAAGATGAATCTGAGCTGGAGAGGCTATAGACTTATTGCAGCAGATGGTTCTGGTATGAGATTACCCAGCTCTGAGGAAATTGTATCCGAGTTTGGCCGCTTTAAACCAAATGGAACAACAGGCACAATGCCACCATTGGCAAGAGTTTCTTTGTTTGTTGATTTATGTACTTCACTGATTTGCAGTGCTCGCCTTGCGGCTTGGGAACAAACGTTGGCGGAAGAGCAATTACCCGAAGTTATCACTCAAATGCGTTCATTAAATCAAAAGAAATTATTATTTATCTATGATCGTGGTTATCCTTCAGTAAAATTCATTCAGCAGCATGATGATTTGGAAGTAGATTTTATTTTTCGCTTGCAAAAAAGAAATTATAGCAAGCTATGGGAACGAATTGCATCTGGCGAATCAGATTTTGATTTTATATTAGAAAATGAAAAGCTAAAAAATAAAATGAAAGGACAGAAAGTAAGAGCTGACATTAGCTAACGGAGAAACAGAGGTATTAGTTACTTCACTTTTTGATCGAGAAAAATTTACTTTGGAAGATATCAGTAAAGCTTATGTATTAAGGTGGCACATAGAAGAGTGCTACAAACGACTCAAAGTAGGAGCAGAGTTAGAGAATTTTTCTGGGGTAAATTTAGAGGCTGTATTACAAGAATTTTGGGCAAACTTGGTCATGTGCAATATATTATCGCTTCATATGTGTGATGCACAAGGGCCTTGGAACCCAGATCAAATTGCCGAGTACCGTTTAAATTTTTCAGTTTTATTTGGTGTGATGAGACAGAAACTTTATCAAGTGCTCGTTGCGCCAAAAGATTTTCAAGCCCTTTTTAAGTATACGCGCCAAAGTTAAGATCCGACCGGGAAGATTGTATAGCCGCAATAAAGTAGATAAGCCCAAACGCCATCATGTCTTTAGGAGAGTTTGCTAATGTATGCTCTTAGAACCTGTTAAGGATCTCGAAAATATGAGGTAAAGTAGGCATAGTTAAGAAAGAGGTATATCTATGCAAAAAAGCTATCCAAGCGATATAAGTCAAGAACAATTTGAAAAAATCAGACCAATACTGGAGAGTAGCAGAAAGAAAACAAAACCAAGGAAACTTGATTTGTATGATGTATTTTGTGCAGTGCTATATATCCTAAAAAGCGCCTGCCAGTGGAGAATGCTGCCAAAAGATTTTCCAAGGTGGGAGAACGTGTATTACTATTTTCAAATGTGGAATAAAAAGAATGGAGCAGAACCAAGCTTGCTGGAAGTAGTCTTAAAAAAAATTAGTTGGAGAGGTTCGTATCAGCAATGGTCGGAAAGAGAAAACCAGTTTCTGTATAATTGATGCACAAAGTGTTAAAAACACAGATACTGCTGAAAAAAAGGGCTATGATGCAGGTAAAAAGATTTCAGGCATAAAGCGTCATATTGCAGTTGATACGCAAGGCTTGCCACATGCAATTCATATAACAACGGCAGAAGTAACTGATCGTAGCAGTGCTGTGGAAATGGTGGAAAAGGCTGAAGAAAACCTCTCTGAAGTTAAAAATATACTGGTTGATGCTGGCTATACAGGAGAAAATTTTGCAACTCAAATAAAAGCTACTATTGGTGCAACTGTTGAGGTAATAAAGCGAAGTGAATTACACTCTTTCGTTGTATTGCCAAAGAGATGGGTTGTTGAGCGTTCTTTTGCTTGGTTGGAAAAATGTAGGCGTTTGTGGAAAAATTGCGAGCGGAAACTCAACACTAGCTTACAGATGGTTGTTCTCTCCTTCATTTCTCTCTTATTACGAAGATTTTAAACAGGTTCTTAAGTTGACGCCATTGTCTGTTCAGATGCATGGCTAATGCTGAAACAAAAATTCCAGTGCTCCCTTTCTTGTCATCCCAGTCTGGGATCCAGATTGGGCACTAAGTTGGTAAACACGAAAACGCTTTACAACGTTTTTGATGGAACTGTGCAAAAGGACTGGATGCCAGTGTCAGCTACTTGCATGACACCCATTTGTTCCTATAGTTGTCTTTTCTCGTCTACCTTATTTTGCCACTCTGCTGAACAGATACATATACTGAGGCTCATTTAAATATAGAGCCTCAGTGGTGCTTAATTTTTTCAATTTATGGTAGCCCTACTATGATGTAGATCTATATAACTAAAATTTCACTTCCACCAAGGGGATATTATTCCAGCTATTGCTTCCATAGTCATCAATAGAAGCGTTTAAGTAATCTGTATCAAAGCGCACGGGCACATCAAATTCGAAGCTCGCAGTGATTAGACTTCTTTCAAAATTGGAAAAGAGCAAAAAATTAGTATAAAATCATACATTTAAAAGTATGAGATATGAAGAAACTAAGGAGTTAGATGAAGAGAAGTTTCGTCGTCTGACAGGAGTAAAGAAGGCAACTTTCAACAGGATGGTAGAAATTTTAGATGAAGAAGATAGAAGGAAAAAAGCAAAAAGTGGGCGTAAAAGCAAGCTCTGTATAGAAGACAGGCTACTTATGGCATTGGAATATCTTCGTGAATATCGGACATATTTCCACATTGGTCGAAGTTATGGTATGAGCGAAAGTACGACCTATAAAATCATAAAGTGGATTGAAAATACATTGGTAAAACATCCGGATTTTGCATTGCCAGGGCGAAAAGAGGTTCTAAAAAGTGATATAGAATATGAGGTTTTAGTGATAGATGCAACAGAAACTCCTGTGGAAAGACCCAAAAAAAGCAAAAAAGATTTTATTCAGGAAAAAAGAAAAAGCACAGTATAAAAACACAGATTATTTCGGAAAAAGAAAGCAAAAAGATCATTTGCACGTCTTTTTCAAATGGTAGGAAACATGATTTTCGGCTTTTTAAGGAGTCAAAAGTGCACATACTACCAAGTATCAAAGTCCTAGCAGATAGCGGTTACAGAGGTCTACAAAAAATTCACGCAAATGTTGAATTGCCACATAGAAAAACGAAAAAGCACCCATTGACTAAGAAACAAAAGCAAGAAAATCAAGAGCTTGCAAGCAAAAGAGTTGTGGTTGAGAATGTAATCGGTTTGCTTAAAAGATTTAAAATTATTGCAGATAAATATCGCAATCGGCGAAAACGTTTTGGATTGAGATTCAATTTGATAGCTGGAATTTACAATCTAGAGTTGATGATGTGAATTTTGAAAGAGGTCTATTATCACATCTTTTACTGGTGGTTTGATAAACGTGATTTCTCCCGTTGAATAATTCACTGAATATTTTTCTGTCTTTTCACCATCTAAGTAAATTTTTATTGTATCATGCACTGGCTTTTTGATCATACGTGTATGTTTGTCTTTTCCACTTATGTAAGTTTTCATCAGTTGAAAGGTCGTTTTTTTATCGTCTCCTATACCAATCTCTTGATTAATGGCTATAAAATCTGACCAATCCTTAAAACGAAACCCTATTGCTTTACCTTTTCGTGCATGAAAAAATGTTATGAGTTCTGTTAGCTGCTCGTTTGATCTGACCCCGTAAGCTATGTTGTATCTAGTGCGTGCATGAGACCAATTGATGTTGCGCTGTTCACAACCGTTATGAGTTGTTACAACGTCAGTGGAAAATTCCGGTCCTCCAGCGGAACCATAAGATATATTTTCTGGAAATCTAATTTCTGTGAATGACATATGTCCTCCTGTAAAAATGAAATAGTTTGGTTGAAAAAAATGTTATAATTTGAAAGCGTTTCACATAGTAAATGACGCTATGGAAAGTGGATGAGACCACTGAGTTAAACTGCTGTCATACCCACAATTACTATCACAACTGTACGAACGTTGTAGTTTGGGCCACCAGTGGGCCAGTGCCCAGACACTGGGATCCAACTTCTATGCAACTTAATTAAAAACGTTTGTTTTAGCGTAAGACAACTACCTTTAGCTCATCAGCTCAGTTATAAGAAAAACTTCTGGATTCCAGACTGGAATGACACCATTTGCTGTGCAATTTACCTTCAAAAATGAATATTCGTACAGCTATGCAATTACTATACTCAGGTTCATTTGAGTTGTCAAGCAAAAAAATAAAATTTTATGGCAATTGAAACTAATCTTGCTTGTGACTTAATTCATCTACTTTTTTGCGTAATACATTCAAATCAGTTGCTCCTATGAACAGGCTATCTCCTATTATTAAAAAAGGTGTGCCACCTACTCCCAAATCTCTTACTAGGAGCTTACTGCCATTTATCATTTGCTCAATCTTGTCTGCATTATTTTTCATGGAACTATTAAAATCATCCTCATCAATTCCTATGCTTTTCACTATATCCAATATGCTTTCGTCTGAAAATCCTCCTTTGTGACTTAAAGCAGAATAGTGAAAGTCGAAATATTTTTCTTTATCAATAAAGTAAACAGCTAAAGCGCTTTTTGCTGCCCTTAAAGAGTCATTACCAAGTATTGGAGCATCCCTAAAGATATACTTAATTTTACCGTCGTTAATTAACTGTTTTATATCGTCTTTTATAGTCTTGCAATATCCACAAGAATAGTCAAAGAAGCCTGCAGCTACAACACTACTATTTTCATTTCCGGAGTAAGGATAAGTAAGGTCAAATATTTGATCCTTGTATTGTGAAATTTTACTTTTGGTTACATTATCTCGAGCAGCGTAACTACTTTTAATCGACTCTTCTTTGGGAGTTTTTACGATCTTATCAAAATTTCTACTTATATAATTATCTGATTTCTCACCTATATAATCATCGCTCAGGGGTTGATTGCGTTTTGCAAGCCAATTATTTATTATCGGCAAGCTTGCTATTGCTATTATTAAAATCAATAAAAACGATATTCTAGACATACAATTTATTTAAAAACCTACAACATAAAACTTTAGTACACATTTATCTGTATATTAAAAGAAGCATCTAATATTAATATATGAAAACATTTATATCAAGTGTATTTTATAACCAGTTTTGCCTCAAATGCAAACTTTAACAATAAAAACTAAGCGCAAAACTAATCAGAAAGTTTAAGATGCAAACAGCAGAGGTGCGCGGAGCATAGATTTAAGTTGTTTCCGCTGTGTATTATTTTTCGCGGAATAAACATATGAGTGAACCGACAATTGGTAGAGAAAAAGAAATAGCTATTCTACAAGACAAACTTCTTTCTCAATCAGCCGAATTTATTGCTGTTTATGGTCGGCGTCGTGTGAATGTTGCATTATCTGCATTTTATCAGCATAATATAAGGGTAATGTAATGCAGATATTATGCCGATACCAAATTATACAATTACTTCTAAAATTGCTAATTGCCTTATGAGGATTGAAGCAGCAAAAGAAAAAGTGTTACATTTGCCACTCACTGTATCGATGCTTTCGTCTCTTCGTGAAACTGCACGGCTTTATACCACACACTATTCTACTATGATTGAAGGAAATCGACTTGAGCCTAAACAGATTGAAGAGGTTTTAAGTGGTAAAAGCCACTTTCCAAAATATAGGAGAGATGAAAATGAGGTTAAAGGATATTATGCAGCTTTAACTCAAGTTGAACAATGGGCAGCGAGAACGATCCCTATTACTGAGAAAGCCATTCAAACGCTTCATGCCCTAGTAATGGCAAGTGGAAAATCTAAAGTGAAGCCAACACCTTATCGAGATGGTCAAAACGTTATTCGTGACAGTCGTACACGTGCAATAATTTATATGCCACCTGAAGCAAAGGATGTACCAAAGCTCATGAGCAGTATGATTGATTGGATTCGTGACAGTGAACAAGTGCCTTACCCAATTATTGCAGGTATTGCTCATTATCAATTTGTAACAATTCACCCTTACTATGATGGTAACGGTCGTACTGCAAGATTGCTGACTACATTAATTTTATACCTTGGTGGATATGACCTAAAAGGACTTTACTCATTGGAAGAATATTATGCTAAAAATCTAGGAGCATATTACGAAGCAATTAGTGTAGGGCCATCGCACAACTATTACATGGGACGAGCTGAAGCAGATATCACTAAGTGGGTGGAGTATTTCGTAGAAGGTATGGTAAATTCATTTGAGAACGTTTTACAACGTATAAATAAAGAAGAATACCACGCTGATCAGACTGATCTTATACGTAAGCTTGATCCTAAACAACGCAAAGCTCTTGAGCTCTTTGGGGAATTTTCCATGATTACAGCTAGTCAGGTTGGCGAACTATTTAATTTTAAGCCTCGCACCAGTGCGCAACTTTGTAAAAAGTGGGTGGAAATGGGGTTTATTGAGATTATAGATTTTTCCAATAGAGGAAGGAAATACAAACTTAGTAAGCAATATGAAGATTTGATCTCAAATTAACTGAAAGCTCGCTAGAAAGTGCATAGATCAAATTTCAATAAAGTGCTTGAAAACTAAATGTAAACTTAAAATTTTAAAAACTGGAATATGTACAACAACTTACGCTACTTCATCAAAGCCTTAGAAGAAAAAAAGGATCTGATTAGGATTAAGGAAGAGGTTTCAACAGTTCTTGAAATGACAGAAATTCATCGCAGAGTTTTATCAAGCAAAGGGCCAGCGATCATTTTTGAAAATGTTATCACAGAAAATGGCAAAAATTCGATTCCAGTTTTGGTGAATTTATTTGGTACTATTGAAAGGATTGCATTGGGGTTGAACATAAATCCTAATGAACTAAGAGATCTTGGTAAACTTTTAGCATTTTTGCAATCTCCTGAACCACCGAAAAACTTTAAGGATGTTATAAAAATGTTTCCTCTATTAAAAGTCGTGTTATCGATGCGAAGCAAAGTCGTGAGCAAGGCTCCATGTCAAGAGGTGGTGCTAACCGGAGATGAAGTGGACCTAAGTCTACTGCCCATTCAAACATGCTGGCCAAATGAACCTGCACCACTTATCACCTGGCCGATTGTGGTAACAAAAGGACCCACGAAAGATAAACAAGATAATTTCAATCTTGGAATATATCGTATGCAGGTTATAGATAAAAAAACGACTCTAATGCGCTGGCTTGCACATCGTGGAGGGGCAGGTCACCATAAACGGTGGAAAGAGAAGGAACAAAATATGAAATTTCCCGCTGCTGCTGTGATCGGTAGTGACCCTGCAACGATTATTGCTGCAGTAACCCCGGTGCCAGAAACATTGTCAGAATACCAATTTGCTGGACTGCTGCGCAAAAAACCTCTTGAGCTTGTAAATTGTAAGACTATACCACTTCAAGTGCCAGCTCACGCAGAAATCGTTCTGGAAGGCTATGTGAGTTTGGATAGATATCAAGACGAAGGGCCATACGGAGACCACACTGGCTACTATAATTCTGTTGAGCAATTTCCAGAATTTAACATTACTGCAATTACAATGCGTAAAAACCCGATATATCTTAGCACTTTCACTGGCAAGCCACCTGATGAACCATCAATACTTGGTGAAGCACTCAATGAAATTTTTGTGCCCATTCTTATCAATCAATTTCCAGAGATAGTGGATTTTTATCTGCCGCCGGAGGGTTGTTCATATAGAATAGCAGTAGTGTCGATAAAAAAATCTTACCCCGGACATGCAAAAAGAATTGTTATGGGCATACTTTCTTTTCTCAAGCAGTTTTTATACACGAAATTTATTATCGTTGTTGATGATGATATAAATATACGTGATTGGAAGGAAGTGATGTGGGCAGTATCAACAAGAATGGATCCTGTGCGTGACACAATCATGATAGAGAATGCACCAATTGATTATTTAGATTTTGCTTCTCCTGAAAGTGGACTTGGAGGTAAAATGGGATTTGATGCGACAAATAAAATCCCGCCAGAAACCAAACGAGAGTGGGGAAAGAAAATTGAGATGAGTGAGGAAATAGTAAGAAAAGTTACGGAAAAGTGGGAGGAATATATGGACTAGACTTCTTGCATAAAAGCAGAAAAAAGGGGAATGTTCAAAAAAGTGTGTCAAACCGCATTTTTAGTTCAACTCAATTTTCAATCTGCCGGGAAAGAAGATATCAAATTGAGACATAGTTAAAGCCCAATTAGGCAAAGCCATAATCCATTTTTGCTCTACCTTTTTTATAGCACAATACACCTGTTTATACAAGCTGGTAAATGAGCCCTTAGTTTTAGTAAATTTTCTAATCTGTCTATGCAATCCCTCAATAACCTCAGTTATGGATTAGAAAATAGATAAAAGTATAACTAAGAAGAGGGAAACAGGGTAAACTCGAGTATTTTAGTAATAATAAGAGGTTACCCATGAAGAAAGATATTACAGAACTGTACTGTTGCGTCGAGGATTTTTGTCGTGCGGTAGATGATAATTTTGCAAATAGGTTCTTATCAAACGGCAAAAAACCAACCAGAGTACCAGAAATAGCGCACTCAGAAATTCTAACCATAATCCTATTATACCATAAATCACCATGTAAAAACTTCAAGGCTTTTTATCTTTGTTATCTTCAGTTATTCTATAGATCAGAGTTTTCAAAGCTGCCTTCATATCACAGATTTATTGCCTTAAAGCCGCGAGTTTTGTGGTATTTAGCATTACTTTTGCAATGGTTTTGTGAACAAGCAAAAATGACCGGGATTTCCTACATAGATTCTACTTCAATAGCAGTATGCCATCGAAAAAGAATCTCAAGAAATAAGGTTTTCAAAGGATTAGCAGAGTTAGGAAAGAATACTTACGGCTGGTTTTTTGGTTTTAAATTACATGTAGTAATCAATGAAATAGGTGAAATTCAAGGTGTTACGCTAACCAGAGGTAACGTCGATGACAGAAAACCTGTACCAACTCTAACCAAAAAACTAACTGGACTTTTGTTTGGAGATAAGGGCTATATAAAGAAAGAGCTCTTTGAGAAACTATTCGATAGAGGTCTAAAACTCGTCACTAAAGTGAAAAAAGGTATGAAAAATGCACTGATTTCGCTGAAAGAGAAGATTTTACTAGGGAAAAGATCGATTGTTGAAACGGTTTTTGGCTGCCTAAAAAACAAATTTGAACTTGAGCACACTCGGCATAGATCCACAGTAAATTTCTTGGTACATATTTTTTCTACCCTCATTTCTTATTCAATGCAATCGAAAAAGCCCTGTATTTCTCAGCTTTACTTCGTTGGTTAATCCATAACTGGGGTCAATAGGATTGGTAGTATAAATTAGCTTCCTGACTGGGCCAGAATACTTGAAATAACCGGACAAATTTTCCCAATTATTTTGCCAAGATTTCACAACTAACAGATACTTTTCGCCCCATTTTCTTCTAGCTCAAGTAAGTAATTCTCGGCAATTTCTCTGCTTGCAGCACGATATATTTTTTTCAGATCATTCATGAAAACTTTCACATCTTTGCTGGATACATATTTTAGAGAATTTCTTATCTGATGTACTATACATAGCTGTACTTCTGCTTTAGGAAACGCACTATTTATCGCTGCAGGAAAGCTTTTTAGCCCATCCACACAGGCAATCAGGATATCTTCTACTCCTCTTTCTTTGAGATCATTTAGTACTCCCAACCAGAACTTCACTTTCAGCCAACTAATACTTCTTTTCTGCCATTTTGTTAATATATTGTACATACATTTACTTACACAATGTCCATCCTCTTTGACCTTAAAAAACCATAAACACTATCGGATATACAGATTGCAGCGGACGACTACGCCATTCGTTGATTACCGGTAGCAATTTGTCAGTAATACTTGATATCTCTGCTGCCGATATTTTGTGATCATAAATTTCCTCAATATGTGACGCTATATCTCTATAGCCCATACCACTGGCAAATGTGCTCAAAATCTTCGTTTCAAGCTCTGGATGTAAGTTTGTTTGCCTTTTTTGACTATTTGTGGTTCCCTCCCTATCTCTTGGTGTTAACAGCTCAAATGAACCAGCACTTGTCCGCAAAGTCTTTCCATTTCTCCCATTTCTTCGATTATTCTCTTCACTTTTAGCTAATAAGTGATTTTCTATTTCACCTTCCAAACTCGCCTCCAACAGCTTTTTTATCAATGGTGTTAGCGCACCATCCCTACCTGTCAACGGTCTTCCTTCTCGTATAGATGACAAGATATTTGTTTCTAATTCTTTATAATCTACCAAAGTTCTGTTTACTATTTTTTGACGTTCGGTAGAAGTCATAGTCCTATCCCCCTTGATTGAGTTTTGCTTCTATAACTCCCCCACAAGAACCGTGCATGCAGCTTTCCCGCACACGGCTCCACAATATTAGCGTTCACGACATACCTCCTGTGTATATAAGGAAAAACATATTTTTGGTTTTGGTGGTGGATTGACTTGTGTATAATGCATAAATTGTTCCCAATTCATGCTCTTTTTCTGGCTACGTCGGTTTATCCACTTAAACGTTAGCTTCTTTACTGCCCAATTAAACTTATTGAGCCATCGATAATTTCCGCTAATCCCGAAGTAGTTATAGTGTCCTCTTAGTTTGGCTTTGAGTATTTGCCACCAGTCTTTGAGACGAATAAGATTCCGAACCGCTTTCAACCACTCTTTGATTTCTTTAATCTTTCTGGCTAGGCTTATTTTTGAAGTTTTCTGCTTCATCATAAGTCTGCCATTTCGACTTTTCCCACAATAATGTGTAAATCCCAGAAAATTAAAGCTTTCCGTCTTTCGTTTCTCTCTTTCTGCTTGATACCATTCTTTCTTACCAAACTTTACTATTTTTGTTTTATTTTCAGATATTTCCAAACCAAACTTGGCTAATCTTTGTTTCAATGATTCTAGAAATTCTTTAGCGTCTTCCTCACTTTCACAGCACACCAGAAGGTCATCTGCGTACCTGACTAGCTCCATATACCCCTTAGATTCTTGTTTTACTTTCTTTTCAAACCATAGATCTAGTACATAGTGTAAATATATATTTGCCAATACAGGGCTTATTACTCCGCCAACAATGTTGCAAAAAACGTAAAATTAGAGAAAAGCATTTCTCGAAAACTTCTGTGTCCAAAACCAAGAGAGCTATTTATTTATAGCACCAATAATCAATTAACCATCAGCTTCAATGAATGATATGAACATATTATTTCAAGGAAAGTTCATGGGGAATAAGAGATCGGCTGTACGGATTAGCTGTAGCTATGAGCCTAATCGGTTGTCAGAAAAGTATTTGTTAGATGCTTATGAAAGAGCAGCATCAAAGCAAGTAAGTCAAAAAAGCTTAAAACATAAAAGTGCGATTCAAGGGGGATCAAATGGTAACAGTGAGTTTATATGCAAGAGTTTCTTCGGGGAAACAAGCACAAGAAAATACAATAGCAAGCCAAGTTGCAGCTATAGAGAAGCAGATTAGCATGGATGGGTACAGATTATTGAGAGAGCATGAATTTATTGATAATGGCTACAGTGGATCTAATTTAGTCTGTCCTGGTCTAGAAAAATTACGTGATAAAGTAATAGAAGGTGAAATTGATAAAATTTACATTCATTCTCCTGATCGTTTATCTAGAAAATATGCATATCAAATGATATTGCTTGAAGAATTTCAGAAAGCAGGAGCAGAAGCGGTTTTTTTAAATTATGAGATTAACGATAACCCAGAATCCCAATTGCTGTTACAAATGCAAGGTATGATAGCAGAATATGAACGTGCAAAAATTATGGAACGAAGTCGTCGTGGAAAGATTTATGCGGCTAATAAAGGTTGTGTAAGTGTAATGGGAGGAGCTCCATACGGTTATCGTTATATAGATAAGTATATGGGAGGAGGACAAGCTTTATTTGAAATTAACGAAGAAGAAGCTGATGTTGTTCGCAAAGTATTTTTGTGGATAGGCAGAGAAAGGGCAAGTATTGGGGAAGTATGTCGTCGGCTAAATACTATGTCCATTATGACACGAACAGGAAAAAAGTGCTGGGATAGAAGTGTAATTTGGGGTATGTTAAAAAACCCCGCTTACAAAGGACAAGCAGCTTTTGGTAAAACAAAGGTAGGTGTAAGGTTACAACAGATAAGACCACAAAAACATTCTTGTGAACAGCCAAAAGATAATTACTCCATTTATCCTGTCGAAAAAGCGAATTGGGTTTATGTTAAAGTGCCAAATATAGTGGATGAAGATATATTTGATATGGTTCAAGAACAGTTAGCTGAGAACAGAAAAATAGCCAGGACAAGAGAAAGAGGAGCAAAGTATTTATTACAAGGTTTAGTCGTATGTAAGCGTTGTCGTTATGCATATTATGGAAGTCCTGTAAGAAATAAACGAGGAGAAAAAGTTGAGCATTATGCATATTATCGTTGTATTGGTAGAGATTCTTACCGTTTTGGTGGTAACAAAATTTGTGATAATAAACACATTCGTACAGATGCATTAGAAACAGCTGTGTGGGAAGAAGTTAAGCATTTATTGAAAAATCCAAATAGAATTTTAGAAGAATACAAACGTAGACTTTTAGAGCTTAAAAAATCATCGTGGGATAAAAAAAGCGATTTGCTTGAAAAGCAAGAAAATAAATTAAAACGAGGCATTGCTAGACTTATTGATAGTTATGCCCAAGAATATATTAATCAAGAAGAATTTGAACCACGAATCAAAGCGATGAAACAAAGCTTAAAAACAATTGAAGAGGAGAAGAAGAGGATATTTGATCAAAAGAAATTAGAACAGGAAGTAACTCTGGTCGTGACCAATTTAGAAGACTTTTCTTCCAATATTACATCAAACCTTGATAGCGCAGAATGGCTAACTAAACGCGGTATTATTAGAACATTGGTTAAGAGAATTGAAGTTGACCTTGAAGACGTAAACGTGGTGTTTCGTGTAAAAGAACTATCAAACTTTCCTGGACATAATGGAGAAGAAAAGAAAAATTTGCAACATTGTTGGCGGAGTAACTACCTTTACTTTCGTTGCACCCTGTATTGTCCATTCCATTAGCTTTACTACGCTCGTTACCTTACGCAGCATAATGGTCTGTTCTAGGCTGTTGGCTAGACTTTGCCTAGGTTGGATTTTCACCAACTGTTTTCTAAACGCTTCCCTTGACGCACTCATGTCAAACCTCCATTTTTTTTTATATTAATTTATTACTTTTTTTTCGGTTTGACACACTTTTTTGAACCATACGCGTCAAGTTAAGGAAAAGTGTAAGTAAAGTTGATAGAGTGAAGGAAAATAATAAGGTATAAATTCTCTTGGATATATGAATGAGAGAACTTACAATGGACAGAATAGCTTGCTTATCAAAAGACCTCAATGAATTCTTTAATGAAAAAGCAGACGAAATATCAATTGCAGTAGGTTTTATAAAAAGAAAGAGAAAACTTAATGGCTCATCATTCATAAAAGCTATGGTTTTTGGTAACATAGGAGTTGATGATTGCAACATAGAAACAATGTGTCAATTACTAAACGAGGACTCGATAGATATAACAAAACAAGGTTTGGATTTTAGATTTACTGAAGAAGCAGTGGAATTTATGAAAAGGATGTATAATGAATCTGTGATTCTCTTTAAAAATATCTTGCAAGTTGATTGCAAAATCTTACAGCAATTTAATAGTGTTAAATTATTGGACAGTAGCTATATTACTCTACCTAACAGTATGGAAGAGATGTATAAAGGTTATGGTACTAGCTACAGTGGCTATGAAAGCAATACTAAGTCTGGAATAAAGTTACAATTAGTTTTCGACTACATGAATCAGATAATAGACCAACTTAATTTAACGGAGGGGGTAAGATCAGACCAGGGATATAGGAAACATTTAAGTAATATATTAAGCAATGATTTGCTAATATCTGATCTCGGTTATTTTGTGCCAAGTTCTTTTAAACAAATCAATGAAATAGGAGCTTATTTCATAAGTCGTTGATACCAACATATATGATGTAGAAACAAATCAAAAAATGGAGTTATTAGAATGTTTAGAGGATAAGTTATTTTTAGAAAACGAGGTATTGTTAGGAAAAGAAGCAAAAATTAGAGTAAGAATTATATGTCAGAAACTAACTGAAGAACAGTCTATGGCCAGAAGAAGGAAAGCTAATAGATTAGCAAGATCGCAGGGATATACATCCTCTAAAAGAAATCAAAAATTGTTGAACTGGTCAATATTTATAACTAATGTTCCAGAAAATAAAATTAGTGCTGAGCAAGTATTAACGATTTACAGAGTAAGGTGGCAAATTGAGTTATTATTTAAATTGTATAAAAGCCATATCAGGCTTGATAAGCTAAAAGGAAAGCCATGCAGAGTATTATGTGAACTATATGCTAAATTGTGCGCAATTCTTATATTTCACGGCATAGTTGGTTGCACAGAAGTGAAAAAGAATACAGAACTTAGCTTAACAAAGGCATTTATTGAGCTAAAAAGGCGGGTTAGAGAGTTATTTTTAGTATTAACCAAAATTAATAGTTTAAAAGCATTTCTTAAAAAACTCACTATAACTTGGTCGCGATTTTCATTAAAAGACAAACGTAGAAGGGCTAGAGTATCCACTTTAACCTCTCTAAATTTGCTCACAATCTCTTAACTTGACGCGTATGCTTTTTTGAACATTCCCGAAAAAAGTTTGGCTTTTTTGTAATGCCGCGATTAGTATTAACTGATAATTGTGATTTAAGTCCGTCACAGTGCCCTTTTTTTGTTATCCTAGCATGTGACACTTTATGATGGTGTCATGCAAGTAGCTTGATACTGGCAAGACGGCAGTGCCCCTATGATGTCATCCCAGTGCTTCCTTCTCCTGTCATCCCAGTGCCCAGACACTGGGATCCAGAAAACTTAACTTTAAATAAGTGGCTGCATAATAAAGACTAGATCCCAGTGTCAAGCACTGGGATGACACCCTACTTAACCGTCATACCGCGATTCATTCGCGGTATCTCATACCAAACTTTGTTATTGGGAAGACAAATAGGACATGTTATAAATTTGCTTAAACTCTGCAATTACAGGCAAAAGGGCTATTTTTATTTGTCTTATTATTAATGAGACTTGGTATCAGATCCCGCTAACAACTTACTATTACCCACAAATAAAGACATGGTATTGTATTTACTCAAATAATTTAATTTTATTAACTTGAAAGATTATTAGATTAAAATTATTAAATTAAGAGTTATAATTTTAGCAACTAAAAGCTGTAAATTGCACCATATAAACAGTTATTTCAAGCAAAAGTTATACCATTAAGAGCTATGCAACAAACGTTCATATTTGTGGGTAATAGTAAGGCCAAAGACTATGCAAGAGGTCTAATTATTCTGCCGCAATTTTGCTCTATCACACTTGCCACATTTAATATTCCAGCTTCGTCATAATAATTTCCAATCACTTGCAAGGCAAGTGGTAAACCCTCATTGGAGAGCCCAACAGGAACAGAAATAGCAGGCAATCCTGCCAGACTTGCCGGCACAGTAAACACATCATTGATGCACATAATTAGCGGATCTGGCTTTTCATTTAATCCAAAAGCTTCTGTTGGAGCAGATGGCACAAGTATGTAATCTATTTTTTCAAACGCTTTTATAAAATCATTTCTGATTAATGCCCTAATGCACTGCGCTTTTTCGTAATATTCATTATAATGACCTGAGAAAAGCGCATAAGCGCCAATTAAAATTCTTCTTTTCACCTCTTTACCAAAACCTTCTGCTCTTGTTAGTGAATACATTTCTTCAAGGGTATCAGCATCAACCCTTAACCCATAACGCACACCATCGTAACGAGCAAGATTGGATGAAGTTTCAGCAGAACAGATTAAATAATAGACTGGTATTGCATATTTAGTATGTGGCAGAGTAACGTCAACAACTTCAGCGCCATTTTCTTTTAAATAGGAAGCAACTCTTTCCCAATTATGAACTATTTCCTCTGAAATTCCATCCATTCTATATTCTTTTGGTATACCAATACACTTACCCTTGACATCACCATTTATAAAGCTAGAAAATTTAGGCACTGGCTTTTCGCTCGATATTGAATCTTTTTTATCATAGCCACAAATTGCTTCCAGCATTAGTGCTGAATCAGAGACAGAACGAGTAATGACTCCTGCTTGATCCAGAGAACTTGCAAATGCAATCATACCAAAACGCGAGCATCTTCCATAAGTTGGCTTTATTCCAACTACTCCACAATAAGCTGCTGGTTGGCGTACAGATCCACCAGTGTCACTTCCTAGCGCTCCAGCACACAAAAATCCAGCAACTGATGCTGCAGATCCACCAGATGATCCACCAGGCACAACTTTTTCCCCATCACTTTTTCTAATCCACACATTTTCAACAGGGCCAAAATAGCTGTTTGTGTTCGCAGAACCCATAGCAAATTCATCCATATTAAGCTTACCGAGCATGGCTGCTCCACTTTTTAAAAGCAAATCAGACACCGTAGATTCGTAAGTCGGAACGAAATTTTCCAGCATTTTTGAGCATGCTGTTGTTTTTATTCCTTTTGTACAGAATAGATCTTTGATGCCAACTGGTATACCCATGAGCGGCGAGATTAAATCATCCTTTTGCCTAGAGAAATGTTCATCTGCAGCTTTAGCAGCTTTCATTGCTATCTCTGGGGTTTTTGTTATAAATGCATTTAATTTCTCATTTTCAACCGCACTGATGTGCGCCTCCATGAGTTCAACAGCGGAAAAACTCCTTTTTTTGAGCCCGTCATGCATTTGTGTAATACTTAACTTTCTTAGTTCATTCATCAATATTTAATTTTTAGCAAGACGTTAATTATAACATGGCACGATAAAAAATCCATACATTTATAGTTGCAGCTAGAAGTGAGATCTGTGTATGAAGCAAAATTGTACACCTTACTATAATCACTTTCAAAACATAACGTTCGTACATTTTGCTAAGTTTATGTGTCTTCTAAATTTAAATATCAACATCATGCACATTAAGTGCATTGCTATTGATAAAATCACGGCGTGGTTCAACTATATCGCCCATTAGTATTGAAAATATGGAATCAGCTTCTTCACAATCTTTTATTTCAACCTTCAGTAAAGTTCTAGCCTCAGGATTTAACGTAGTATCCCATAGCTGATCAGCATTCATTTCACCAAGACCTTTAAATCTCTGCAGAGTTAAACCCTTTTTACCATAGTCCATTATTATTTTTGCAAGCGTACTTGGAGAAGTGATTCTTATTTCAGTTTCTTGTGACTTTAAAAATGAATCACCATTAAATAAATTACTTATACCATCAAGCAAACTTAATATGTTTTGCATATCTTTGCCTTCAAGCATACTAAGTGCAAATATATATTTATCTGCCAATCCTTGAAATAATTTAGAGATGTGAATTTCTTTTTCTTCATCTTTTATTTCTACTTCCCAAGTATATTCGCTGTACATTAATTTTAAATACTTTAATATCTCATCAGCCGATGATAGAGCATTCTTTTTGCTTAAAATTAGCAATGACTCTAAGAGATTTTGTGGTATTTCTCTATCATAATTTTTGCTAATATTAGAAGTGCTAACACATTTATTCAAAATAAGGCGCAAGTCGTTAAATTCTGTAGCTGCACCACTTAGTGTTAATCTTTTAACTGCTGAGTTTATTATATACTCTTCAAAGGTTTCGTCATCTTTTATATAAGTGTCTTTAGCATTCTTTGTAACTTTATAGAGGGGTGGCTGTGCTATGTATAAGTAGCCTTTTTCAATAATTTCACGCATATGTCTAAAAAAGAAAGTTAGAATCAAAGTTCTTATATGTGAACCATCAACATCTGCATCTGTCATGATGATGATTTTATGATATCTAGCTTTTTCAATATCGAAGTGTTCACTCCCTATTCCAGCACCAATTGCAGTAATTAAAGAGCCTATTTCTGCAGATGAAAAAATACGATCTAAACTTACACGTTCTACGTTTAGAATTTTTCCTCTTAAGGCAAGCACTGCTTGTGTTTTACGATTACGCCCTTGCTTTGCAGTGCCACCTGCTGAATTACCCTCTACTATAAATAATTCCGATAATTCAGGGGCTTTTTCCTGGCAATCAGCAAGCTTTCCTGGCAGAGTTGCAATATCAATATTGTTTTTGCTTTTAACTAACTCTCGCGCTTTTCTTGCAGCTTCTCTTCCTTTTGCTGACCTGATTGCTCTTTCTACTATGCTTGCTGCCAATTTGGGATCAGTTTCAAGGATTGTACTCAATTTATCAGAAACTATGCTCTCCACAACTGCACGTGCTTCAGAACTAACTAGTTTATCTTTTGTTTGTGAAGAAAACTTAGGATCAGGCATCTTGAGAGATAAAACACAAGTTAAACCTTCTCTAACGTCCTCTCCAGTTAAATTTACTTTTGCTTTCTTTAAAAACCCTTCATTAGTTGCATAGTTATTGATACATCTAGTTAGTGCAGATCTAAATCCTGCCAAATGCGTACCACCATCTCGTTGTCTTATATTATTTGTGAAGCATAACATATGTTCATAGTAGGAATCATTCCATTCCATCGATATTTCCAAGCTGATGCCAAGATCTTCTGCATCTCCTTTCATACTGGCAATTTTAGTTACATGTGTCTTATTCTTATCTAAGTACCGCACAAAATTCGCTGTACCAAAATTGTCTTTAGATTGGTTGCTCTGATTGAAATGAGATTCTGTATATGGTTCATTGCGCAGATCACGTAAAGTAATGTCGATATTTGAATTTAAAAATGCTAATTCTCTTATACGACTTTCAAGCGTTGAGTAACTGAAATCAATGCCATTAAAAGTGTCTGTTGATGGCATGAACGTGACTTTAGTTCCTCTTTTGTTTGTATTTTCGTTGACTACCTTTAAAGGTTCAATAGATTCACCATTTTCAAAACGCATAAAGTGTTCTTTCTTATTACGCCAAATAGTTAATTCCAACCAGCTTGATAATGCATTCACAACTGAGATTCCAACACCATGTAATCCTCCAGAAACTTTATAGGTATTACTGTCAAATTTACCACCAGCATGGAGTTGAGTCATTATTACCTCTGCTGCTGATATTCCTTCTTCTTCATGAATGTCAGTTGGAATGCCACGACCATTGTCAGTTACAGATACTGAACCATCTTTATTTATGCTAACTTCAATTTTATCACAATATCCAGCTAAAGATTCATCTATTGCGTTATCAATAACCTCATATACCATGTGGTGCAAGCCAGATCCATCGTCAGTGTCACCAATGTACATACCTGGACGTTTTCTTACAGCATCAAGACCCCTTAAGATTTTTATTGCATCGGCATTATAACTATTTTCCATTAGATTGCTTTATTTATACACGTTAATTGATGTTACATTCAGATATACTAGTTAGCAACATTTTTAAACTGATAACCCATGTTAAAAGCACAACTTTACGAACGTTTATTTTTGAAGACAGCAAATAGTGTCATTCCAATGTGTCTTCTCGGTGGAGATTGCTCTCAAATCATAATGTTCGTACAGATGTATGCTTGACATAAGATCCAGAAAATTTAGTTATACATAGGAAAATCTGAGTTGAATGAACTACACCAACTCACATTCAGCAAAAAAGAAAGCTATTTCTCTATGAGCATTTTCTAGACTATCTGAGCCGTGGACTCTATTTTCACTAATGTCATCAGCAAAATCACCTCTGATTGTGCCTTTATCTGCCTGTTTTGGATCGGTAGCTCCCATGATTTGTCTGTATTTACTTACTGCATTTTCACCAACTAAAACTTGAACTATCACAGGACCAGAAGTCATAAACTCTACCAATTCCCCAAAAAAAGGCCTATCTTTATGAATTTCATAAAACAGCTCTGCTTGTTTTTTTGTCAGTAACATCATTTTTTGTGCTGTGATTTTCAGCCCAGATTGTTCGATGTAGGAATTTATATTGCCTGTAATATTATTTTTTACTGCATCAGGTTTTAATATTGAAAGTGTTCTCTCAATTGCCATATTATTTCCTTATATAAGATCTTATATTTATAGATTTATTTTATTGTAAATTTTGATTTCATAAAAGCAATTTTTTACTTATAGTTAAGAATAAACTATCAAGGGAGTATTGTATGCATACTTGTTGTAAAAAAACTAATGAAAAACCTGAATCTACTGCTAAAAAATTGGTCAATAACTTGAAATCGTCAATTTTTTGTGGAACAAAAGGATTTTTGACTTTTAGTTTGGCATTTTTAAGCTATTTGGAATATAGCTCACATCATAATACAGAATTAAAAAAAGGTGCTGCCTTTGCAATGAAAAGAAATACTATTCCGTTTCTTGAAATGGCTGTCATAGTGCCATTTGTTTGTTTTGCGCTGCCAGCTATGGTAGGTAGTATAAGTCTTATACAGTGTGCGCTTATATGTGCTGCATTGATGGTTGCAACATGCTTTTTTGTAAGAACTTTTCACGTGCGTGAGTGGTTACTAGAAAAATGGACCAAACATAGTACACAAGAAATAGATGAGCAATTTAAGGAAGATGCTATAAAATTTCCTATTTTCGATCAAAATAGAAAACACATCGAGTATAATTCGCCTAATCAGGGACAATCGCCAAACAAAACAAGTAGCTTATCTTTTCTTACAGTTTTACTTTTTTCCCTAAAGGTTCTTTTGAAGGTTCTGCAAAGTTGTATAATGCTATCTTTAGCTGCTGTTGAACTTCTTGAAACGGTACCAAGTCTTTTTGTCGATACATTTTTCGATTGGAGCTTCACATCTACCAAGAGTAACCTGCAAAGATCAGGCCATTTATTGTATGCCAGTGTGAGAAATTTAGTGCCTATAACTAAATTTGATGAGTGTGTAGCTAATTTTATAGGCGCCCCAGAAGTAACTTGTTGTAAGTAGTGCGTAGGTGAAAAAGGCTGTCATTTTATTTAACCTTGGTGGACCTGATTCACTGAATGCGGTCCGTCCTTTTTTATTTAACCTTTTTTATGACAGAAGAATAATCAGTTTACCAAACCCTTTTCGGTTTCTTTTAGCAAAGTTTATATCCGCAAAACGAGAAAATACTGCACAAGAAATATATGAGCAAATTGGAGGTAAATCGCCAATTCTGGAGAATACAAAAATGCAAGCTGAAGCGCTTGAACAAGAACTTAACAAACCTGTCTTTTGTCATCCCAGTGCCCAGACACTGGGATCTAGAAAAAAAAACTGGATTCCAGCGTCACGCGCTGCAAAACTAACAAAAGTATTCATCTGCATGCGCTATTGGCATCCATTTGCTGACGAAGTTATTAAAAGTGTAAAACAATTTGATCCTGATGAAGTAATTTTGCTGCCACTATACCCTCAATATTCAACTACCACAACTTTATCATCCATCGAAAATTGGCAAAAAAATGCTAAAAACCATGGTCTAAAGTGCAATATAAAAATAATTCACCATTATTATAATAACGAAGACTTTATTAAAGCTCACGCTAATTTAATAGCTAAGCATTACAAATTAGCCAGCAGAATCGATAAGCCAAGAGTCCTATTTTCAGCCCATAGCTTACCTCTTAGTATTATTAAAAAAGGCGACCCTTACGCTTCACAGGTAGAAAGAAGCGTAGAGTTAATAGTAGAAAAGTTAGCTATCAATAACTTAGATTGGTCAATATGTTATCAGAGTAAGATAGGTCCTGTAAAATGGCTAGAGCCAAGCACTGAAAGTGAGCTATTACGCGCAAAAGCTGATGGTGTACCTGTAGTTCTATCACCTATGTCTTTTGTTTCTGAGCATTCAGAAACACTTGTGGAACTTGATGTAGAATATAAAGCAATTATCAAGGGTGGATATTATTTTCGTGTGCCAACTCTCAGTACCGATCCCTTGTTTATAAAATGCTTAGCCGATTTGTGCATAAATCTCCCTTAAAGTCCTGATTTATAGGGCTTTTCTTTTAGGATTTTATGTGATAGAATAACAGAAAGTTATTAACTATTTCATGCCAAACAAGCTAAAAAAGAAATCTAACATACTCGCACAAAAGGTGCATGATATTTATGATCATGATTTCAGGAAGGTAATCTGCATCACAACAGGTTTAACAGCCCTATTGTGTAAGATTTCACTGCAATTTTGCTGCGAGTTCATTGACAATAATAGATCCAATATCTTTCTTATACGGAATGTTGCTCGACTAGTAAAGTTTCCGACATCTATTCTATACATTGCCCATTCTGCATTTACTCTACAGGATCTAATTAAGGATTACAGAAACCCTGAGAGTAAAAAAGAGCTGGCAAAAATTGTGGGTAAATCGGCTAATCTTGCAAGCAGCATCATAGAAGCATTGATGATGTTGAAAGTCATCCATTTTTTTACTAGGAGTAATGCAGACGTAATAAGTCACATTCACTTAACATCAACGATCCTATTTCTGTTTATTTCGGAACCTATAAGTTACTATTATTCATGGAGAAAATACCTAGATAATAAGGATCATGAAAAGTCTGCTAAGTGTAAGCAGGACCTTATTATCAGCACATTAACTTTGTCATTAGGTTTGTTAAACTTCATATTAAGAAGGATAGAAACTCCAACTATACCAATAAACTTGGGTAGTGGTATAATCTATAATTTCAACTTAAGCGTAACAGTCAGCATAATATATAGTGCAGTATTTCTGGCAGTTCAGCTTGACAAATTGTTTCAACAACCTGTCAATGATGATCCTTCCACTGAACTTGACAATGCTCATCATACTGAACTTGACGATAATCGGGAGCCTTAGACTCCTCGCGTGACCCAAACTAAGTAGAAAAAAGGCAACTCCTTTGTCATCCCACTCCCCTGTCATCCAATTTCTTGTCATCCGAGTAGCTCCTTTCTTGTCATCCCAGCGCTCCTAATAATGTCATCCAAGTCTGGGATCTAGTTTTCTTTACAAATTCACCAAAAGTGTTTCATTCTATAACGCAAAACCCATATTCACAAAACCCAATGCATTACTTGCAGTTTAGATCCCAGACTGGGATGACATCATCCTTTTTTTTGGAATTCCAGCGTCACGCGCTGACCTCTCTTGGGCTCTTTTAGCCATAAATATTTAAGAAATTTACCAAATAAAAAAAAAGGCAAAAGAAACCCTAGTCATTGTCTATTTTCTGTATTGGCGTTTTTTTAAGTCTTAAACACTGCAATTTAGCTGCTTTTAAATGCAACTCACCTTAGTTTAAATGTTTAAGAAATTTACTAAGCAGAAAAAAAGGCAAAAGATATCCCGTGTTAGCTAGTTGTCACTCTCTAATCCTGCAAATCGGCGTACTATACTGTCTTAAACAGCGCGTTTCAGCTTGAAAACCCAGAAATGTTGTGAAGACATAAGGTGCACATAGTGCAAAAAATTAAAAATAAGACGCCAACTACGTTGTTTTCTTGCTGTTTAATCTGCACAGATGAAGATAACTGAATACCTTCAGTTTCATGATAAGGGAAATGGCAGAGTTTGTCAAGGAAGTTTTTTCGTTTCTATGAGCTGCCTGAAACCACAATATTCGCACAATTGGAAAATGGTTGCGGGAGTAGGATTTGAACCTACGACCTTCAGGTTATGAGCCTGACGAGCTACCGAGCTGCTCCATCCCGCGTCGTTGTTTATCTAGCTATTATACTTGCAATTATAGGATATACAAGGATAAAATCCGCTATGGGTCGTATATTAGTATATTTATTAACTTTTCTTGACATAATAGCTAGTTATATACGTCATAACCTACGTAATGAAAAATATAACTTGATACTGTGGTTTCCTGTGTGTCAGTGTGTAGGGATTTTAACCTATTTTTCCCTAAGTTTTGAACCAAGCTACATATCTATTTTTCTTTTGCTTTCACCTATACTAATTCTGATTGCAATATTAGACCTCTTTCAAAATTCACATCATCAACTCTAGATTGTAAATTCCAGCTATCAAATTGAATCTCAATCCAAAACGTTTTCGCCGATTGCGATATTTATCTGCAATAATTTTAAATCTTTTAAGCAAACCGATTACATTCTCAACCACAACTCTTTTGCTTGCAAGCTCTTGATTTTCTTGCTTTTGTTTCTTAGTCAATGGGTGCTTTTTCGTTTTTCTATGTGGCAATTCAACATTTGCGTGAATTTTTTGTAGACCTCTGTAACCGCTATCTGCTAGGACTTTGATACTTGGTAGTATGTGCACTTTTGACTCCTTAAAAAGCCGAAAATCATGTTTCCTACCATTTGAAAAAGACGTGCAAATGATCTTTTTGCTTTCTTTTTCCGAAATAATCTGTGTTTTTATACTGTGCTTTTTCTTTTTTCCTGAATAAAATCTTTTTTGCTTTTTTTGGGTCTTTCCACAGGAGTTTCTGTTGCATCTATCACTAAAACCTCATATTCTATATCACTTTTTAGAACCTCTTTTCGCCCTGGCAATGCAAAATCCGGATGTTTTACCAATGTATTTTCAATCCACTTTATGATTTTATAGGTCGTACTTTCGCTCATACCATAACTTCGACCAATGTGGAAATATGTCCGATATTCACGAAGATATTCCAATGCCATAAGTAGCCTGTCTTCTATACAGAGCTTGCTTTTACGCCCACTTTTTGCTTTTTTCCTTCTATCTTCTTCATCTAAAATTTCTACCATCCTGTTGAAAGTTGCCTTCTTTACTCCTGTCAGACGACGAAACTTCTCTTCATCTAACTCCTTAGTTTCTTCATATCTCATACTTTTAAATGTATGATTTTATACTAATTTTTTGCTCTTTTCCAATTTTGAAAGAAGTCTATTGTATAAAAGGTACGCGATATTATGTATCGCTTTGATTGCAGTGCTCATAGGATTTACAGCTAGCAAGTTGAGAACAGCTTTAGTTGACACTCAAATTCTTGATAAAGAGAGGTATGTAAAAAATATCGTTGCCACAGTGAAGGATATTAACGACAGGGGCTCATATAAACAATTTCTGCTTTCTGTCTCTACTATCTCAAAATCCTCTCCTGTCATCCCAGCGCCCTCTCCTGTCATCCCAGCACCCCCTTTTGTCATCCCAGTACTTGATACTGGGATCCAGAAAAAAAAGATATGGTCACGCGCTGGAATGACACCGGATAGAGCTCTAGATAACATCAGAATATCAGTTAGAACCAAAGTGGAAAAAGGCATTAAAATAGGCGATCAAGTAAAATTATCAGCAAAGCTTTTTCCTCCAAAAATTGCGCCCTCGGAGTATGCATATGATTTTGCAAGAATAGCATATTACCAGAAAATAAGTGCTACAGGTTTTGCAACAAGCAAAATAGTTTTGCACAAAAAGGCTGAAGCAAGGAAATTTCAAGAGTATATAGAATCTTTCCGTCAATACATTTATGAAAACCTGCAGCAAAATATCAAAAAACCACATGCGGACATAATCTCTGCATTACTGATCGGTAAAAAAGACGGAATAGATCAAAAAACTATGGACGCGATACGAGATTCAGGTATAGCACATTTGTTTGCCATATCTGGTTTGCATTTATCATTCGTTGCTGGGCTGTTTTTTGTAGTGTTTCGTAATTTATTTGCAACATCTGAAACTTTAACTCTTAAGTATAACACCAAGAAAATATCTGCATTCCTTACTATTTTGCCAACCACGTTTTATTTGTTGATTACCGGTATGCAAATTTCTGCTCAGCGTGCCTACATCATGGTGATTTTAGTACTCGTTGCAATAATGATAGAGAGAAAGTACCGAGGATTAATAGCGATTGCGTTTGCTGCCTCAGTGATACTCATCATAGAACCAGAAGCAATTTTAAAGCCTGGCTTTCAGATGTCATTTTCCGCCGTTTTGGCACTGGTTGCTAGTTATCAGATCAATGCTAATAAATTGTTCAAAATAAAAATAATGAAATATTTTGTGTCGATAATGATCAGCTCAGTAATAGCAAGTTTAGCAACTGTTCCGTACACGATATATAATTTTAATTATTTTTCAATCAGTGGCATTATCACAAATTTAGTTGCCATACCAATAGTTACATTAATTATTATTCCACTTGGAATAATTTATGTCTTATTGATTCCTGTAGGTATTGAATGGATTATAGCGCCATTTATAGAGCGTCCAATTGACAGTATTTTGTATATAACAAATGCTATTGCTAGTCTTCAGTATTTGGTTATTCCCATTCGCACTTTTCCTGCCTCATCAATTATTATAATAACACTTGGTTTATTGTGGCTGTGCTTGTGGGAAAGAAATTGGCGTTTTTTGGGATTTTTTTTTATTGTACTGGGTATTTGCTTTAGCACTGCATATAAAACCCCCGACATCCTAATAAATGCTGATAATGTTGCTGCAAAGGAGAGTGATAACTTACTATATTCTCTCACTAGAAAAAATAGGAACTTTGTTGTCAAAACATGGGCGAAACAAAATGGGCAGAACCAAATTTTGAATCATAAAAAATACAATAACTCAGATAAAAGACTAAAATGTAACGATTATGGCTGTATATATAATAAAGGAAATAATAAATCAGTGTTGCTAGCTTATAAAAAAGAAGATATTCTAGAAAATTGTGGTAAAGTTGATTTAATAATCCAACTAAGTGAATTCAACTATTCAGTTTGTAATACTAAAACTATCAAATATGCCGATTTAGGAACGCATGGCACACATTCTGCTTGGTTAACAAATCGTTACGTAAAGATTAATACAGTGCGCTCCAATAGGCCTTGGCACATGTTGAAAAATTAAGAAACTTGATTTTAAGGTTTGGTTAATGTATACCTAAATAAATGTAAACTAAAAAAATGTTATGGTTACAGACACTAAAGATCCTTTCAAAGACTATTTTGATTTTTTAGGATTTAGAAAACTTTCTGACCAGCCCAGTAGAATTTTGAGCTCTATAAGAAAGTATTCTGGTACTATATCAATAGCAAGTACCATTGCTACTCTTATAGCATTTACTGCCTTTTCTATTCAGCCTGTTACAGTAAGTATTGCTGGGTTTACGTTCACGCCAGCACCTCTTGCCTTTATTCCTCTTGCAGTTCTCTTATTTACTGCTGTTATAAACTTTATAAATACACAAAAAATAAAAGAGAATGAGATAGATAAAAAAGTAGGAAACTATCAAGTTGATGAACAGTACAGCCAGATTGTTCAAGAAGCCGAAAAAATTGAAATTGTAACAAATTTAGATCGTAAGAGGAAAAAGCTTTCAATAGTTTTACCAATTTCTAAGAACCTGTTCATAATCTTTTAAGGAGTAAAGAAGTGAAAGCAAGAACGACCATTTGTAAGCTAGTGTTGAGTTTCCGCTCGCAATTTTTCCACAAACGCCTACATTTTTCCAACCAAGCAAAAGAGCGCTCAACAACCCATCTCTTTGGCAGTACAACAAAGGTGTGTAATTCACTTCGCTTTATTACTTCGACCGTCGAACCAATAGTTGCTTTTATTTGTGTTGCAAAATTTTCTCCAGTGTAGCCTGCATCAACAAGTATATTTTTAACTTCAGAGAGTTTTTCTTTAGCATTTTCGACCATTTTCATGGCACTGCTGCGGTCGGTTGCTTCTGCCGTTGTTACATAAATCGCGTGTGGTAAACCTTGTGTATCTACTGCAATATGGCGCTTTATTCCTGAAATTTTTTTACCTGCATCGTAGCCCTTATTTTCAGCAGTATCTGCATTTTTTACGCTCTGAGCATCAATTATACAAAAACTAGTTCTTTCTTTCCGACCATTGCTGATACGTGTCTCTCCAACTAATTTTTTTTAATACACGCTCCAAAGTACTTTCTGTATCTTCGCTTGGTTTTTCACTCCATTTTTTAAAATATTCGTAACAACTTCGCCATTTTGGAAAATCTTTTGGCAGCATTCTCCACTGACAGGCACTTTTTAGGACGTACAGCACTGCACAAAATACATCATACAAATCAAGTTTTCTTGGTTTTGTTTTCTTCCTACTACTCTCCAGAATTGATCTGATTTTTTCAAATTGTTCTCGACTTATGTCACTTGGGTATAAATTTCTCATATATCCTTATTCATATACATCATCTCATAGTTTATCACTTTTTTGAGATTATGAACAGGTTCTAAGACGCAGAGAGAAATACTAGAAGATATAAAAGCAGAAAATAGAAATAGGATTTTCTTGTTTACTGGATCATATGTATTTGGTGCTATTATAGTAGTTTCAGCAATATCACAATCCATTAATGCTCCAATAATATTAATAGCTTTATTAGTCGCTATTCTTTTATGCATCATATCAACACTTAGCAATCTAATAAGTAATAGCGTAGATCATGAAAATCATACTATTAGAAACCACAGTACTTTAGGTCTTCTACTTCCATACTGGTCTGGAAAGGGCATGGTTGTATCAGTAATAGAAAATAAGCTTGGTAAAAAGGAAAATGAACTAATATCTCTAATGAAAGAACTACTTAGTCCGCTTTGCAACTCATTTGACAGTAACCTTAAAAAAGCTTGCGATTTACTTGATAATAGTCTTTTAAAGCCTGCAAATATTAACATTAAAGAAACGCTTGATCACCTAAAAAAAATCAGAGAAGATTTAGATTGGCTACATGCAGAAATTTCAGAAGTTTTAAACAACACTAAAGAATTGACAAAAAAAGCACATTCACTAGATATTGAAGGTACTTTTTCTAGGTTAGAGAATGCTATTAAAATTGCTGAAGATAAGATTGAACGATTTGAACCAAGCCGCTTTGTAGGCTGGCTTCAATCAACTACGCAGTCTAATAATAACGAGTTCCTTAGCATGCTAAAAAAGTTAAAAGAGGAAAAAACGGAATTGAAGGAGCAATTAAACGTAGTAAGGAATGAATTAGAAGAAATAAAAAAGAAGCAAGCTCAACCAAGTACGCCTGATTTAGAAGCTAACAATGGAAATAATACTAATAAATTATTAGTATTAGAAAATAAAGTCAAAGAACTACGTGACACAGTTAGAAAGTTAGAGCTGGAAGCAGAACAAAATAAGCTGCAGCAAAAGAAGGAAAAGTTAGAGCAAAAAAAACCTGAACAAGAAAAAACAGATGAATGGAAAGAAAAAATCAATGGCAACCCAAGTGAATTTTTATATTATTTATTAGAATCTATTAAGCTGGAAGAAAAAGATAATAAAGAAAAAAAGGTTGAGGCAACATTACGGAATTTTGATAATAAAGTTACAATCCGTTGGAAAGATGGCTTTAAGACAACTTGCCATATTAAAAAACAAGGTGATCTTCCTAGTACAAAAGTTGATTTTGTAGATCAAAATATTCAAGCAGCATTTGCAGTAGCTTGCACGGGGTAGTTGTTATAGACCACTCAGTAGTAACCTTAAGTGTTAATAATGATAAGGAGAAATTAAGGCTAGATATCTACATAGCTGCAAAGTGCAACATATCACGCAGTAAAGCGCAAAGATTGATACAGAGTAAACAAGTAAAACTACTTGATGATCCCATAATTAACAACAATCATATAGTAAAGCCAGGTGAGGAGTATATAGTACATCTCGTTCAACCTGATATATTCACATCAATTGAGTCTAATTATGACATAAAACTTGATATTATCTATGAAGATGAGGACATTATAGTTCTAAATAAACAAAGTGGATTAACAGTGCATCCTGGTGCTGGAACAAACAATGATACGCTTTTGAACGCAGTTATCGCTCACCTTGGTAAAATCCCATACAGCTACGTAAGACCAGGAATCGTTCATAGACTCGATAAAGATACTAGTGGGCTAATGGTAATTGCAAAAAATGAAGCAGCCCATAGTTTTTTGTCTGAATTGTTATCGAATCGCAAAATAAAGCGGGAATACTTAGCAGTAGTTTGGGGAACATTATCTTCCCAGCAGGGAACTATAGAAACTAACATTGCTCCAAAGCGTGGTAATAAAGAAATGATGTGTGTAACAAAAATCACAGGCAAATTAGCAATCACTCACTATTTAGTGCAAAAAGTTATAGGACAAGTAAGCCTGGTTAAATGCACTTTAGAGACAGGCAGAACACACCAAATTCGAGTCCACATGAGCCACATAGGGCATTCCATAGTTGGTGACCAAGTTTATGGAAAAAATAGTAGTAAAAGTGCAAAATATGCTAAAAACTCTAGTTTTATTCGTAATTTCAATAGACAAGCACTACATGCTTATACACTGGGCTTATATCACCCAAAAAGTAAGGAATACATGGAATTTGTCTCTGATTTACCGCAAGATATAAAAACTTTAATTGGTGAGTTTGACAACATATCTTAATAACATTCGTATTAACCTGTCAATATTATCATCCATGTTATCAGGAAGTTAATTAATGAAAGAAAAACTGCTGCACTGCCTAGATCTTTCACCTTTTTTGAAAGTATGTGTTGTTCACTGGAAATACGCTCAATTGTCGTTTCAAAAGCAGTGTTAACAATTTCCACAATTAACACCAGGAATAGACTGCTTATCATTACTGCACGTTCTAGATTACTTACATCCAAAACAAACAAAATTGAGACACATACTATAAAAAGCAGTAACTCCTGTCTGAACGCAATTTCTGATATAAACCCCAGTTATGGATTAACCAACGAAGTAAAGCTGAGAAATACAGGGCTTTTTCGATTGCATTGAATAAGAAATGAGGGTAGAAAAAATATGTACCAAGAAATTTACTGTGGATCTATGCCGAGTGTGCTCAAGTTCAAATTTGTTTTTTAGGCAGCCAAAAACCGTTTCAACAATCGATCTTTTCCCTAGTAAAATCTTCTCTTTCAGCGAAATCAGTGCATTTTTCATACCTTTTTTCACTTTAGTGACGAGTTTTAGACCTCTATCGAATAGTTTCTCAAAGAGCTCTTTCTTTATATAGCCCTTATCTCCAAACAAAAGTCCAGTTAGTTTTTTGGTTAGAGTTGGTACAGGTTTTCTGTCATCGACGTTACCTCTGGTTAGCGTAACACCTTGAATTTCACCTATTTCATTGATTACTACATGTAATTTAAAACCAAAAAACCAGCCGTAAGTATTCTTTCCTAACTCTGCTAATCCTTTGAAAACCTTATTTCTTGAGATTCTTTTTCGATGGCATACTGCTATTGAAGTAGAATCTATGTAGGAAATCCCGGTCATTTTTGCTTGTTCACAAAACCATTGCAAAAGTAATGCTAAATACCACAAAACTCGCGGCTTTAAGGCAATAAATCTGTGATATGAAGGCAGCTTTGAAAACTCTGATCTATAGAATAACTGAAGATAACAAAGATAAAAAGCCTTGAAGTTTTTACATGGTGATTTATGGTATAATAGGATTATGGTTAGAATTTCTGAGTGCGCTATTTCTGGTACTCTGGTTGGTTTTTTGCCGTTTGATAAGAACCTATTTGCAAAATTATCATCTACCGCACGACAAAAATCCTCGACGCAACAGTACAGTTCTGTAATATCTTTCTTCATGTGTAACCTCTTATTATTACTAAAATACTCGAGTTTACCCTGTTTCCCTCTTCTTAGTTATACTTTTATCTATTTTCTAATCCATAACTGAGGTATATAAACCCCAGTTATGGATTAACCAACGAAGTAAAGCTGAGAAATACAGGGCTTTTTCGATTGCATTGAATAAGAAATGAGGGTAGAAAAAATATGTACCAAGAAATTTACTGTGGATCTATGCCGAGTGTGCTCAAGTTCAAATTTGTTTTTTAGGCAGCCAAAAACCGTTTCAACAATCGATCTTTTCCCTAGTAAAATCTTCTCTTTCAGCGAAATCAGTGCATTTTTCATACCTTTTTTCACTTTAGTGACGAGTTTTAGACCTCTATCGAATAGTTTCTCAAAGAGCTCTTTCTTTATATAGCCCTTATCTCCAAACAAAAGTCCAGTTAGTTTTTTGGTTAGAGTTGGTACAGGTTTTCTGTCATCGACGTTACCTCTGGTTAGCGTAACACCTTGAATTTCACCTATTTCATTGATTACTACATGTAATTTAAAACCAAAAAACCAGCCGTAAGTATTCTTTCCTAACTCTGCTAATCCTTTGAAAACCTTATTTCTTGAGATTCTTTTTCGATGGCATACTGCTATTGAAGTAGAATCTATGTAGGAAATCCCGGTCATTTTTGCTTGTTCACAAAACCATTGCAAAAGTAATGCTAAATACCACAAAACTCGCGGCTTTAAGGCAATAAATCTGTGATATGAAGGCAGCTTTGAAAACTCTGATCTATAGAATAACTGAAGATAACAAAGATAAAAAGCCTTGAAGTTTTTACATGGTGATTTATGGTATAATAGGATTATGGTTAGAATTTCTGAGTGCGCTATTTCTGGTACTCTGGTTGGTTTTTTGCCGTTTGATAAGAACCTATTTGCAAAATTATCATCTACCGCACGACAAAAATCCTCGACGCAACAGTACAGTTCTGTAATATCTTTCTTCATGTGTAACCTCTTATTATTACTAAAATACTCGAGTTTACCCTGTTTCCCTCTTCTTAGTTATACTTTTATCTATTTTCTAATCCATAACTGAGGTATATAAAAGCTGATTTTATTCCTTCACAAGAGTATTGAATTGCTTTTATTAGACGAATAATGCCCTTCTTCATTATTACTCACAAAACCCTTTAATCAAAATTTTAACTCATTTGGATTTGCTACACCATATAACATTTTTATCATTCGTTCACCTTATTGGTTTTGAAATTAAGATTTATTGCAACTACAATAAGTACTCTTGTTATCACATTTTGGTGTTAAGTCAGGATAGAACGTGAGTATAGCATCATTCTTTCTTACAAACACTGATCAACTATGTTTTTAAAAATTTTTTTATTTGTGTAATTTTGCAAATTATATGGGCAATAAAAACCCGTTTGTCATAGAAATAGAATTTTATATCGACATCTACCACAGCAATTTCTGCTTAAGCTAATGAATATGTGAATAAGTACTTTAAGTCTGTGTGAACGTACTTATTCACAATATTCATTGCAGTTACTGCTGTGTAAGTTTTTAAATATTTAAATTAATTGCTTCTTTAAGCCTTGTATTAGCAATTACTATAATTTTACGCATTAGAGCTGTTATAGCTACCATCTTCTTCTTACCACTTTCAACAAGCTTAAAATAAAAGGCGCCAAGTATAGATTTTGACCTTGTGGCAGCCATAGCGGCTGTAAAGAGCTTTGAACGAACGTTACTTCTACCACCTGTAATCCTTCGATAACCAACAGCTTTACCACTTTCTTTTGGATGCGGTGCAACTCCGGCAAGACTTGCTACTTCTTTTCTGTTTAAGTAACCAAGCTCTGGCATTAAACACAAAAAATCTTGTGATAACTTTTTACCTATTCCAGGAACTGTTTTAAGAATTTTTTGGCGTTGTTGTAATTCGCGGCTTTCATCAATAATCTTTTGTATAGTATCATTGAGTTCGTTTATTTGACTATCGAAAAACTCAATGGTCTTTTGACAGCTTTCTTTTATATGATCATTTTCCGGTGCTTCAAGTCTGCATTTTTCTTGAGTTCTCATTTGCGTAATATCATCACGACGTTGACAAAGTGCAGCCAAAGTTGATTGTTCTTTAGAGGTAGGTACAAATAAAGAGAGAGTTCTATGGCGTTCAAATCCATATTGAGCAAGAGCTCTTGCATCTGATCTATCAGACTTTGCTAAAGTTCCGTGAGATAAAATAAAGCTTTTTACTTTACGAGTATTAGCTCGATGCACAGCAATATTTTTGTCGGTAAGAAAATGTGATAAGCCAAGCTCATATTTCCCTGTATTTTCTAAAGTCACTAAAGAATTAGGTAGAATATCTGAAAACTCTTGAAGCAATTGTTGCCAACCAGAAGCATTATTATCAAATTCGACAGCATTCTTCTGTTTGTGAATTGCGACGACATTTTTAAATTTTCCGATGTCAATGCCAATAAAATTTTGATAAGATGTAACCATAATAAACCTCGATAGTTTTAGTTAATTTAAGATTGTAAACGGGTGCATATATATGTCCCAAACAACTATTCAAACGTATCGAGAGATAGGGCTAGTGTACCCTGATCAGTACGGTTGTAATACCAATTTCCTCCCGGTCGCACACGCCCATGATAACTCTATTCCTATAGTGAGTAGAGTTATCTTTCTCTCTTATCTCTTTTATATCACGTTTTTAACTTACAATTATCTTCCATTTTATATAGGCATATTCCATCTTTTCCTAATTCCTTAAACGCCTTAGTTGCAGAAATTATCGGCATGAAGATTATATGCATATCCATTTGGGCATTTAACTTTTACTTCTCCATCCTTACCTAAATATTTCATTCCAAATGTATAAACTGGCGGCTTAATATCTGATTTATTGCATAGGATTCCAAATTGCACCTGCCCATTTATCTTCTTGAGCTTCAACATATCTACCTACAAAATGCATACCACCTAATTTATCGTTTGGCTCACCACAAAAAATATGTCCAAACCCTATAGTTTCTTTTTCAGTTCCGCTTGGAGTAAACCAAATGTTAGCCAGTTCGTCTTTAAATAACTCCAAGTTTGCATTTGGTGTAATCACTTATATATTCCTTTCACTACTTCTTGATGCTGCGGACAACTAAGTAAAATTTTGAAATCTTCTTTATCTGGATGCGCTCCGCAATCTCCACAAACTTTCAACACTCCTCTATCGAAGTCAGTTAATTCTGGAAACGGTGGCTGGTTGTGAACTGAAAAATGGTTCAAAATTATTTTCTTCTACATAGCTGGTGTGAAAATAATGATCCTTAATATAAAAAATAAATCCTATTATTGGTATTATTAAACACAAAATTAGTTTAACTGTCTTCGACATAATCACGTTCACAAAAAAGCTAGCTTACAAGAAACAATTTAAAAAAGTTTTAATCTAATCATTTTTGCAGAGCAGCAACTCCCGGCATTTCATCACCACTTAACCAATCTAAAAATGCTCCTCCACCAGTGGAAACATATGTAAAATCCTTATCGGTAAAGCCTGCAGCGCTTATTGCAGATAGACTATCACCTCCCCCTATTATGCTGGTTAATTTTCCTTTGTGCGTTAAGTCACTTACGACTTTCATTACCCCTATTGTACCACTTGCAAAAGCTGAATGTTCAAAAACACCAATAGGTCCATTCCACAGCAGAGTCTTACTGCTTGCTATTATACTGCTTATTGTACTCAAAGTTTGTGGTCCGATGTCCAAAATTATATCACCGTCCAAAATGGACTCAGTTTCTCTTGAAATACTAGTGCTGTAATCAGAGTTTACTGCAACCAGAACGTCTTCTGGCACAACTATTTTGCAATTGTTTTTATTTGCTGTTTCAACAATATTATGTAGAAGGTCGTCAACACCATTTTGAAAGAAAGATTTTCCTATATTTACTTTGCTAAATGACAAAAAATTATTAGCAATTGCACCACCGAGAATTAGGTAATCAACCTTTTCTGTTAGCTTCATAAGCACTTTTATCTTAGTTGACATTTTGGCTCCCCCAACTATCGCAGTAATAGGTTTAGCTTTAAATGATATGGCCTTTTCAAGATACTTTAGCTCATCTTGCAAACAAAATCCTGCATAGGAGGGTAAAAATTCTGTAATGCGTGAAATAGAAGCGTGAGCTCTGTGAGAGGAAGAAAATGCATCATTTACATATATATCCGCCAGAGATGCTAGTTGTTTGGCAAAATTTGCGTCATTTTGCTCTTCTTCTTTATAAAACCTCAGATTCTCTAGTAATATTATATCTCCTGCATCCATAGCACTCACTGCTTTTTGCACTTTTTCACCAACGCAATCATCAATGAATTTCACTTTTTTATTTAGTAACTGCGATAAAGTGTCAATTACATTTTTTAGCGACAGATTATTGTCTCTGGCCTTTGGGCGTCCGAAATGCGATATAATAATAATCTTTGCACTTGCATTCACTAAATACTGAGTAGTAGGCAATGCTCTCAAAATACGAGTGACGTCACGAATTTCTCCATCTTTTATAGGAACATTAAAGTCAACTCTGAGTAAGACGGTTTTATTGTGAAGATCACAATTTTCTATACTGGGTATATTCATTGTAAAACTAAAGCTATAAAGCCACTATACAGCAGTTTGACCCAAAGTAAAGTTTTGAGTTTACGAACGTTTAAGAAAATTTGCATGCCAAACGCTGGAATGACAAGCGTAATACCATCTCTTAGCCCTTACTATTGCCCACAAATATAAATGTACTTATAAATAAAGTATTACAATATTAGAGTTTGCAAATATTGAGGGTATAAAAATGGCAAATGAGAGTAATGAATGGGCTAAAAATGAATTTGGAGATGCTGTACTTGAAGATAAAAGATTAACTAGTAAATATTTGGTATCTGTTCAGGGGAGTGGCTAATGTGCAAATATTGAAGCAAAGTGCGTGACACACAGCTGTACGAACATTTGTTTGCAAAGGTAATTTGCACAACAAATGGTGTCATTCCAGTCTGGAATCCAGATACGATTTCATCATATAAATCTTTCCATTCTTGATTTGTTTTTTCAATTAAGTTTATTTTCCATTTTCTCTGCCAGCTTTTTAGACCTCAGTTATGGATTAGAAAATAGATAAAAGTATAACTAAGAAGAGGGAAACAGGGTAAACTCGAGTATTTTAGTAATAATAAGAGGTTACCCATGAAGAAAGATATTACAGAACTGTACTGTTGCGTCGAGGATTTTTGTCGTGCGGTAGATGATAATTTTGCAAATAGGTTCTTATCAAACGGCAAAAAACCAACCAGAGTACCAGAAATAGCGCACTCAGAAATTCTAACCATAATCCTATTATACCATAAATCACCATGTAAAAACTTCAAGGCTTTTTATCTTTGTTATCTTCAGTTATTCTATAGATCAGAGTTTTCAAAGCTGCCTTCATATCACAGATTTATTGCCTTAAAGCCGCGAGTTTTGTGGTATTTAGCATTACTTTTGCAATGGTTTTGTGAACAAGCAAAAATGACCGGGATTTCCTACATAGATTCTACTTCAATAGCAGTATGCCATCGAAAAAGAATCTCAAGAAATAAGGTTTTCAAAGGATTAGCAGAGTTAGGAAAGAATACTTACGGCTGGTTTTTTGGTTTTAAATTACATGTAGTAATCAATGAAATAGGTGAAATTCAAGGTGTTACGCTAACCAGAGGTAACGTCGATGACAGAAAACCTGTACCAACTCTAACCAAAAAACTAACTGGACTTTTGTTTGGAGATAAGGGCTATATAAAGAAAGAGCTCTTTGAGAAACTATTCGATAGAGGTCTAAAACTCGTCACTAAAGTGAAAAAAGGTATGAAAAATGCACTGATTTCGCTGAAAGAGAAGATTTTACTAGGGAAAAGATCGATTGTTGAAACGGTTTTTGGCTGCCTAAAAAACAAATTTGAACTTGAGCACACTCGGCATAGATCCACAGTAAATTTCTTGGTACATATTTTTTCTACCCTCATTTCTTATTCAATGCAATCGAAAAAGCCCTGTATTTCTCAGCTTTACTTCGTTGGTTAATCCATAACTGGGGTTTTAGAAGCTTTTCTTTACTAATTGCTAAATTTATGTCTTGAAACTCCTCAAAGTAGACTAATTTACTAACATTTTACTTTGACGTGAAACTGGAAATGGCTTTGCTTTTATGCTCCCAAATTCGTTTAATTATAGTACTTTTCATAATAGTCCAAATAAGGTAAAATAAGGATTTGTAGTAGTGAAGGTAGGTATGCCAGCAGCATATAGTTATGACTTAAGGAAAAAAGCAATGGAAGCTCTAGACGAGGGAGAAAGCAGAGAAACAGTGGCAGCAAGATTTAAAATTGGACGAACTACTTTGTGGGAGTGGCAGCAAAGAAGAAAAGAAACAGGTGACTTTCAATCAAAAAAACTTGGAAATGGAGGTTACAATCACAAAATTACCGACTGGGATGCCTTTGCTAAATTTGCCAGAGAAAACGGAGGAAAGACTCTATTGGAAATGGCTAAACTTTGGAGCAACGTTAGTATCCAAACTATCCACCGAGCCCTGAAAAAAATTGGATTTACACGCAAAAAAAGACCTATGGGTACAAGGAAAGAAGCGAAGAAAAACGTGCTAAATTCTTGAAAATTATAGCAACAAAAGAACCTAAAAACTTAGTGTATATAGATGAGTCTGGCATTGACAACACTGAAGACTACCCCTATGGATATTGTCAGAAGGGACAGCGGTTTTATGCCCTAAAATCTGGGAAGAAAACTCAACGAATCAGTATGATTGCAGCTTTAAGTGAAAGAAAAATAGTTGCTCCATTAACCTTTGAACCTCAGTTATGGATTAGAAAATAGATAAAAGTATAACTAAGAAGAGGGAAACAGGGTAAACTCGAGTATTTTAGTAATAATAAGAGGTTACCCATGAAGAAAGATATTACAGAACTGTACTGTTGCGTCGAGGATTTTTGTCGTGCGGTAGATGATAATTTTGCAAATAGGTTCTTATCAAACGGCAAAAAACCAACCAGAGTACCAGAAATAGCGCACTCAGAAATTCTAACCATAATCCTATTATACCATAAATCACCATGTAAAAACTTCAAGGCTTTTTATCTTTGTTATCTTCAGTTATTCTATAGATCAGAGTTTTCAAAGCTGCCTTCATATCACAGATTTATTGCCTTAAAGCCGCGAGTTTTGTGGTATTTAGCATTACTTTTGCAATGGTTTTGTGAACAAGCAAAAATGACCGGGATTTCCTACATAGATTCTACTTCAATAGCAGTATGCCATCGAAAAAGAATCTCAAGAAATAAGGTTTTCAAAGGATTAGCAGAGTTAGGAAAGAATACTTACGGCTGGTTTTTTGGTTTTAAATTACATGTAGTAATCAATGAAATAGGTGAAATTCAAGGTGTTACGCTAACCAGAGGTAACGTCGATGACAGAAAACCTGTACCAACTCTAACCAAAAAACTAACTGGACTTTTGTTTGGAGATAAGGGCTATATAAAGAAAGAGCTCTTTGAGAAACTATTCGATAGAGGTCTAAAACTCGTCACTAAAGTGAAAAAAGGTATGAAAAATGCACTGATTTCGCTGAAAGAGAAGATTTTACTAGGGAAAAGATCGATTGTTGAAACGGTTTTTGGCTGCCTAAAAAACAAATTTGAACTTGAGCACACTCGGCATAGATCCACAGTAAATTTCTTGGTACATATTTTTTCTACCCTCATTTCTTATTCAATGCAATCGAAAAAGCCCTGTATTTCTCAGCTTTACTTCGTTGGTTAATCCATAACTGGGGTTTTGAAGGCCACTGTAATATGGATATTTTTAATGGATGGTTTGAGCAATTTTTGATACCGACCTTGGAACCTGGACAAACTGTCATTCTTGACAATGCTACTTTTCATAAGTCTGATAAGATCATTAAGCTTGCTAAAGGGATTGGTGCAGAAATTTTGTATCTGCCACCGTATTCTCCAGATTTTAACAAAATTGAACATCATTGGTTTGCTATAAAAAACAGAGTCAGGAAAAACATTCCTCTATTCAAGTCTTTTCGTCATGCTGTTGATTCTGCCTTTCTATGATCTGTTCGGATTATTATGAGAAGTGCTATAAATTTGACGTTATACCTATATACAGGGTCCCATTTTGTTCACTTGCAAGTATATAAACATAATAACTTTTCATACATAGTAACCTGGATCCCAGACTGGGATGACAAGAAAGGGAGCACTGGAATTTTTGTTTCAATATTTGTACATGAGCCATGCATCTGAACAGATACAAGTTTTCTTTGAAAGACAGATATAGGAAGACCAGGGTATCTACTTTAAGCTCTCTACATTCCTTAACTTGACGCGTATGCTTTTTTGAACATTCCCAAACGGGTTTTCCAGCACTTCTCTCTTATAATTCACGTGTTTAAGAATGACTTCTGCTAAACCTTTACTAATTCCAGGTACGTTTTGAATTTCAGCTAGAGAAGCTTTGCTTATGTTCTTCACTGAACCAAAATAAGACATCAACGCCTTTTTTCTTTTGTTGCCAATGCCTGGTATTTCGCTTAATTGTGAAACTATAAACTGTTTATCACGTTTTTTTCTGTGCGCAGTTATTGCAAAACGGTGAACTTCATTACGCAGCAATTGTAAGTAAAGCATAACTTTGCTGTCATTCGCCAAACTGAATTCTTCCCTGCCCAGCATATAAAATCTTTCATTTCCTGCGTTACGATCATGACCTTTTGCCATACAAGCAAAAGGAACGTTTATATTCAATATTTCTAGTACATTCTGTACTATGGAAACATGTCCTGGCCCACCATCAATCAGTAAAAAATCAGGTATTATGCCTTTTATATTGCCGGAGAAACGTCTGGTTAGCACTTCCCTCATCATTTTATAGTCATCGCCTGAAAATTTTTCCTTTATAGTAAATTTCCTGTACTCACTTTTTAAAAAACCCTCCTGCCCTGCAACAACCATTACACCAATTTGTTGATTTCCAAATATATGGCTATTGTCATAAACCTCAATACGCTTTGGAATGTTTGGTAACAAGAAGATCTTGCTAAGCTCTTCAAGCTTTTCTAGGTTATTTCTATAATCGATAAGCTTCTGCTCTAAGCTATGCTGAGAGTTATCATAAACAAATTTCAATAAATCACGCTCTTTTTTATTCTTTGCATGCAGAACTTTTACTGGCTTTTGAGCAACCTTATATAGTGCTTGTTCTATAATTTCCTTATCCACAATAGAATCTGGAACGTAAATTTGTATTGGAGGTATGTTAGCTGAATTATAAAAATTGACCAAAAAGGTGGATAAAATTTCATCATTTGAGTGATCACCACAGTTCTCGGCAAAGTAAGGAGTGCTGCCGTAGTTGTCTTTATTTCTGAACGATAACACACTAATACATGCTAGATCCTCTTCACGTACAATACTGAAGAAATCTGCATCTTTTTCAAAAGAAAAATCCGTGTGCTGTATTTGAATTTGCTCAAGAAACTTTACCCGATCTCTATATATAGCAGCAAGCTCATAGTTTTCTTCACTGCTGCACTTTCTCATTGTGAAAAGTAACTGTTCTTTCACTTCCTTATTTCTTCCAAGCAATGTATTTCGTGCCTGTTTTACTGATTGGCAGTAGTCGTCTTTTGTGATTTTGTTTATGCATGGTGCTGAGCAGCGCTTAATTTGATATTCAATACATGGTCTTTTTGTTGAGGAAAAGTATTGATCTGAACATACTCTTAGGAGAAAAGCTTTTTGCAATGACAATATAGTTTGCTTAACAGCAGCGGCAGATGTAAAGGGACCATAATAATGAAACTCATTCTTCTTAAATTTGCCTCTATATTTTGCTATTCTTGGATAATCGTGCTTGGAAATTGTTATATAAGGATAAAATTTTCCATCCTTGAGCACAATATTATAAAGTGGTTTCAATGATTTTATTAACTGTGCTTCAAGAAGCAGTGCTTCGATTTCATTCTCAGTGATGAATATTTCAACCTTAACAACCTGTGAGAGCATAACTCTAATTCGTTCAGAAAGGTTTTCGAATTGAAGGTAGTCAGATAATCTCGATTTCAAGTTTTTTGCTTTACCAATGTATAAAACTTTATCCTTATCTCCAATCATCTTATACACACCACAAGACTGCGGAGATAATTTTATCTGTTCTTTATATTGCTTGAACATTTATCCATTACTTGACTTGTATGAGGTTAAAATCTGCTACTAAATGAAAGATGGAAACAACACTTGCAAGCAAAGATAATCTGTTTCTTTTTAGCTCATTAGAATCACAGTTAATCTTTACACTGTCCATAAATTGATTGATAAATGGAGCAAAACCAGCAAGCTCATCAAGTGCTGCATTAAAGTGGTTATTTTTTATTGCTTGTTTTATGTTTTTACAAGCAGTTATAGCACAATTTGATAGCGCAATTTCTTCATTTTCAATCAAAAACCTCTTACCGTAAGATGCACTATAAGTAGTGCCATCACTTTTCCTTACTTTGCTCATCATGTTACTGACTCTTTTGTAAGTGCTTAGAACCTGTTCACCTTCTGGCGTACTAAGATAACGATCCAATATAACAGTTTGCTTTTCTGCTGTCAGCAGATCATTAATATCGATTTTATATAGTATTGAATCTACAATATCTTGCCTTATATTTCTATTTTTTAAAATAACCTTGAATCTTTCTAAGCAGAATTTAAATACTAGTTCTGAAATTTGTTTTCTATTTGGCTTATCAACTGACGTTGTATTTTTATTAAATAGAAGCCTTGAATATAAAGATATTGACTTGTCTATCATTAGCCTAATTGGAATATGCAAATTATTTTCAAGTATTGTCCTAATTATACCAATTGTCATTCTCCGCAAACCAAACTGATCATACGAACCAGAGATTTTCTCACCTGCTGCAATTAAACCAACTAAGCTATCCACTTTGTCAGCAATTGACACAGCAATTGCTGAAGGGGATTTAGGACATTCCTGCTCTGGCCCGATTGGCTTATAGTGTTCAGTTATAGCTTCCACTATTTCTTTATCTTCGTGAAAATAAGAAGCATAATATCCACCCATTACTCCTTGTAATTCTGGAAACTCTCTTACTATCGATGTTGCCAAATCAGCTTTTGCCAAATATGCAGCACGTTCAACTTTTATCAGCGAAGCATGTGGAATAAATATAGCTATATACTTTGACAGAGCTGTAATACGCTTCACCTTTTCCCCCACGCTGCCAAGTGAAGCATGAAATAATATCGAACCTAATTTTTTGACATAATAATCTAGATTTTCCTTTTTATCTTGAGATATTAAAAATTGGGCATCAGCAAGACGTGCTTCTAATATTCTTTCGTGTCCTTTAACAACTTCACCATTGTTGACGTTGACAACAGTAACAAAATACGAAATTCTTTGTCCATCACTCAAAGCAAGGTATTTTTGCTGCGTATTAATTATACTAAGAATTACTTCCTTCGGTAATCCAAATGACTTTTCTTGATTCACTTCACCAAACAGTACGATTGGCCACTCTATAAGCCCTGTCAATTCATTTAGTAAATAATCATTTTTCTCAAGTTGTAAATTCTGCTCTTTTGTGAATTTATTAATCTGATCTAGTATAAATCGCTTTCTTTTGTCCAGCTGGAGAATTACGCTGTTTTTTTCTAGCAATTCAAAATAGTCTTTAGGTGCTTTAATAGTTAACGTCGCATCACTTGAGAGAAATCGATGGCCATATGTTGTGTTAGATGCTGTGATCCCTGCAAAAGACACAGGCATTATTTCGTCATTTAAAATACATAAAATGTTTTTAATTGGCCTAACCCACCTTTCTTTTCCTTCGCCCCATCTCATACTTTTTGGCCAAGAAAAATTCTTTAACATCCCTTCTAGTTGATTTTTGAGAAATTCTTTGATGTTAAATGAGCAGCTTTCTCTTTTAATGAAGTAAAAATCTTCATTATTTACTTTTCGAACGAGCAAATCTTCTTCATTTTTCTGATGTTTTCTTAAAAAACCTTCGATAGCACTCTTTGGTGCGTTAACGTTTGGTCCCTTAACTTCGTTATTGGAATCCTTTAGCTCCAAAGCATTTATGTTGTCGACAAATAGGGTAATGCGACGTGCCGTTACAAAAACCTCTATAGATGCAAATCTTAAATTGTTTTTATTAAAAGCACTGGTAATATAACTCTTAACTTGAACTGCAGCTGAATTCTGCATTCTCGGTGGTATTTCTTCTGAAAGGCACTCAAATAATAACTGCAACGACATACGCTATTTACTCATGTACAATTCACAACATTTTTTTGTCAGCTCTCTAACTCTACCAATATGCGCTGTACGTTCATTTACACCAAGCACACCTCTTGCATCAAGCAGATTAAGTAGGTGACTAGTTTTAATACATTGGTCATAAGCTGCCATTGGTAGCTCCTTTTCAATAAGGAACTTACACAATTTTTCCGTATCTTCGAATTGCTGCTGCACCACTTTAGTATCATAATAATCTAACGCTAGATAAGAAAATTCATATTCTCTTTGTTTAAAAATATCTCCATAAGTTACACCATTATCGTTCCAAATTATATCGTAAACATTATCTACACCTTGTATGCACATTGCTAAACGTTCCAACCCATATGCCACCTCACCAGGAATCATCTTGCAGTCAATCCCTCCAACTTGCTGTATATAAGTAAGCTGTGTTATTTCCATTCCATTGCATGTAACTTCCCATCCAAGTCCTGATGCACCAACACTCGGATTTTCCCAATCATCTTCAATAAATTTAATATCATATTCCTCTGTTGATACCCCTAGGGCTTTTAAGCTATGTAAATAAACGTCTTGTAAGTTATTACCAGATGGCTTTATTATAACTTGATATTGGTGATGCTGATATAAGCGATTAGGGTTATCACCATAACGTCCATCTGCTGGCCTAATTACTGGTTGTAGATATGCAATTTTTGTAGATTTTGTATCAATTGCAGACATAATTGTTGCAGGATGTAATGTGCCAGCACCAACTTCAGATGTGTATGGGTGAAGTATAACACAACCTTCACTAGCCCAAAAATCTTGTAACTCTTTTATTATACTTTGTAAGTTCACACAAATTGCACACTTTTTATACTAAATATATAAATAAATAAGTACTATTCAATATTTATTTTTTTTGCAGCACTATGTAAATAATCACCTAAACCTGCTGAACTTTCTCTCACATACTGAATTATGCTTTTATTTAGAACAATTGCATCATGCATAGTTAAATCGCAGAATATAAATGCTGTTAAATACAGTAAAATCACCGCATAAAATGTGTGAAAAATTCCCTCAAATGTGATTGACATTGCATTATTATAGCTGAGCTGTATTGAACTTATTGGCCATGGTTTTATCACTTCTACGACATTAAAAAATACATAAGGTATCATAAGAAAAAGGAAAAAGTGCATAAAATCATTAAACCAAAATGGGCATTGAAACATCTGCTTACATATACTCCCATAGAGTTTACTTACAGCATAATAAATTGACATTATTGCTGGCATTGAAAGTGCTACAGTCAGTACTTGCCCTGACGCTATTTGTATTACTATGTTTTCACCACTGCTTGCTGAAGGGTCTTGAGCATGAAAAATAAATATTCCAATTAATTGCATTATTAACATAACTATTGCCAATTTTGTAAAAATAGCAGCTACAACTATTCCTGAACTTGGCATTTTATATAGTAAATATTCGCCTCCATATGTAAGAGTTAATATAACATCGACAATAAATAATATTAAAAAAGAAGACCAATAGTTCTGCCAACTTGGTAAATATCCTATTCCTAAAAGAGAGCTTACTGTTTTAGCAGGAAAAACCTTGCCTAGCATCTTCCCCAAAAATTTAAAAAAAATCCCCATGTTCTAAGTAACACTTGGTTTATATTATTTATAATACTGTATTGTAATAGACTTATCAATAGCTTAAAACATGTATTGGAAGATTTTAGGTAATATGCAGCAACAGTAGAAGAACGTGCGCCAAAAATTTAATAATTTTATAGGGCTTATGCACTTAAATTTTTTGCAATATCAAGTGCAGCGTAAGTGAATATTGCACTTGCACCCGCACGTTTGAAACCAATCAAAGATTCATAAATCACCTTGTCATAATCTAGCCAGCCATTATTTGCAGCAGCTTTTATCATTGCGTACTCACCGCTTACTTGGTAAGCAAAAATCGGAAAATTAAACTTATCACTTGCTGTTTTGATAATATCCAAATATGGCATACCCGGTTTAACCATAATAAAATCTGCACCTTCATTTATATCCATTTCAATTTCGCACATTGCTTCGCGCGCATTTTTATAATCCATTTGATAACCACTTTTGTCTATAGAATGTGATAGCCCACATGAACCAACGACTTGCCTGAATGGAGCATAGAAGCTAGAGCAGTATTTCACTGCATAAGATAATATTAATACGTCTTGAAAGTTGTTATCATCTAATGATTTTCTGATTCTTCCTATTCTACCATCCATCATATCAGAAGGAGCAACTATATCACATCCTGCTTTCGCTAAAGCAAACGCTTGCTTACACAGCACTGATATAGTTTCATCGTTTTCTACATCCATCTGATTATCTTTTAAAATGCCGTCATGGCCATGAATAGTGTATGGATCCAGTGCAACGTCTGCAATAATACCAATTTCAGGTACCTTTAATTTTACAGCACGGATTGCTTTGCAGATTAAGTTGTCAGAATTATATGCTCCCTCAGCGTTTTCAGATTTTAGTTTACTATCAACTACAGGAAAAATTGCAACAGCATTAATTCCTAAATCTTTAGCTTCCTTAACTATAGACACTAATCCATCTATTGAATAACACTTTACGCCTGGTAAGCCAGAAATTGGTTCAGTTGTTTCTTCTCTGTTATGAACAAACAGAGGAAGAACCAGATCATTTACTGATAAACTATTTTCACTTGTTAAATTGCGAACCCATTTGCTCGAGCGCCTGCGCCTTAATCTTGTATTTGGAAAATTAAACATTGGATCCAGGTAAATTCCCAGTAAAGAGCAACACCCCTGAAATGAGTATTACCCAAAACACTGATATTGGCAGAAATACTTTCCAACCAAGACGCATGAGCTGATCATATCGATAACGAGGTATTGTTGCTCTAATCCAAATAAATACGAACAAAAGTATAACTATCTTCAAAACGAACCAAATCAAACCTGGAATTTTGTAAAATAAACTGAACTCCAGCGGCGGATACCATCCGCCCAGAAAGAATATTGTCATCATAGCACTTGCTAAAATCATATTTGCATATTCTCCCAGAAAAAAGAGGGCAAAAGGCATGGATGAATATTCAACGTTATATCCAGAGACAAGCTCTGCTTCAGCTTCTGGTAAATCAAATGGGTGACGATTAGTTTCTGCAAGCAAAGAAATAAAAAATATTATTCCTATAGGCATTAGTAGCAAATCAACCCAAAATGGCATATTGTGTTTCGCTACCACCATCTCTCCAAGATTTAATGTTCCAGTGGTAATAACGACTGCAGCAACTATTAAGCCTATTGAAACTTCATATGAAATCATCTGAGCAGCCGACCTTATAGCGCCAAGGAATGCATAATTGGAGTTGCTTGACCAGCCTGCAATAATCACGCCGTATACTCCCAGCGACGATATAGCTAGCACGTAAAGCACTCCAACATTAATATTTGCTATAACCTTAGGAATAACTACTTGCTGGCCATTTTCTACAATTACTTCAGCACCAAACGGTATAACTGCCCAGGCAATTAATGCCAAGATAAAGGTAAGCATTGGAGCCATAATGAACAGTATGGTGCTCGCTCTAAATGGTATTATCGGCTCTTTAATCAGTAGCTTAATAGCATCTGCAAATGGCTGCAATAGCCCAAAAGGTCCAACTACACTCGGGCCGTGCCTTAGTTGAATTGCAGCAAGGACCTTACGCTCAAAGTATGTCAAATATGCTACTGAAAGCAAAAGTGGAATGAGAAGAAAAATAATTTTAAATATTAAAGGCATACAACTCTAAACCAAAAAAATAATTCATGATTGTAGCAATAAAAAATACAGTAAGCACTTTAGATAGAGTAGACAATGTTCCTATTAAAATCAACAGAACAGCATTTTTCTGTACACTATTTAGCTTAGTAGAATAGTAAAATGATGTGCATATACATGACACTAGTGACATCATAATTAAGGGCATTATGAGGAAAAAACAATCTCCTTTCCCATTGGTAACTATGATATATGTTATCGCCATCCATACATATCCACTCGTGAATAGTGTAATAATATCGTTGATAAGATAAACCAGCTTATAAACGAACTGTTTTTCTAATGCATTTGGTTCTTTACACAAAAGTACAGAATTTAATTTACGTTCAAAATATACCAAACTTATCAGTAATAACGGTGTTAGAATAAATAAAAGATCAACTAGTGTAATCATAAAAAAACTTGAACAACTTTGTGCTCAAAATGTACCAAATATACTACTAAAAGTAAAATAATTTTCAATATCAGAAGCATTACTACTAAAAAGCTGCTTGTTTTTTAAACATACTGCCAATGATCTTAATACTATCATACAGGAAATAATTTTAGGTATAATAATAAACCTATCAACGAGAAATAAAAGAAAAAACCGAAAGAAAAAAAGCGAATTTTCCACGTCGCTTCTTAGGAGTTCTTTTCGCCCTGGCAATGCAAAATCTGGGTGTTGTATTAGAGTATCATCTACTCTGTTTTCTTGCCTTTTCCTATTCTCCTCGTAATCCAGAATTCGCGTTACTAATAGTGTTGAAATTAAGTGTAACCAAAAATTTCAAAAAGCAAAGCTTTTTATGTCAAACTGTGCCTGTTGCACAATCCCATAGCTGTACGAACATTTATTTGCGAAGAAATGTTATAGCCAGTTTTGCCTCAAACACAAAGGCAGTACTGGGATGACAGGAAAATGCTATACTAAAAAAAAAGAAATAGAACATGACAGAATGGCTAACATCTAACCAACTCATTGATTATAACTGTGCTGTAAAATCCATGGAAGAGAAAATTCAACAAATTCACAATAATTCAGCAGACGAATTGGTATGGCTACTTCAGCACCCTTCACTTTACACAGCAGGAATCGGTGCAACAGACGATGACATTGTTGAAAAACTATTTCCCATATACAAAACAGGCAGGGGTGGTAAATACACATATCATGGTCCAGGACAGCGCATTATATATTTAATGCTAAACCTTAAAAAAAGAAATAAATGCGACATAAAGCTGTATATTAGAGACCTAAGTAATTGGATCATAAATGTTTTAAAGCATTTTAATATACTTGGAGAATTTAAAGAAGATAGAATAGGTGTTTGGGTGAATAATAACGGAGTAGAAAAAAAAATTGCAGCTTTTGGTATCCGTTTAAGAAAATGGGTAACTTATCATGGCATAGCGCTTAATGTTTCTCCAGACCTCTCTCATTATAAGGGTATTATTCCTTGTGGGCTACAAGGTTATGGTGTTACATCAATGGAAGAACTAGGAGTGAAAGTTCTATTCTCTGAGTTGGATGATATACTAAAAAAAGAGTTTCATAAGATATTTTAATGATCATTTACCTTTTATATTTTATTTTCACTTTATGTGCTAATACAAGTATTTATGCAATTGATAAAGTTGATATTATTGCTCCTTCTTCCAAGGGAAAAGAATCAGATCTGACTACTATAAAAGAATATGTAAAAACTTTGGATTTTAATCCCCATATTTCGGAGAAAATATATAGTAATGATAATCCATTCTATTCTAACTCTGATGAATTCAGAGCAAATGATTTGGTTAGTGCACTAACTAATGATAGTAAAATAATTTGGTGTATCAGAGGAGGAGAAGGGGCTTCTCGGTTAATTCCCTATCTAGAAAAGTTACCCAATGATAAAAAAGAAAGGATTGCTCAAAACAAAAAAATCCTCATAGGCTATAGCGATATAACTGCCTTGCACATCTATCTACAAGTCAAATATGATTGGCAAACTCTTCATGGCACCATGATGGAAATGATAGTAAATAGCTCCGTTTCTGAAAGCTCTGTTGAAAAATTGAAAGAGTTAATTCTTAACAAGCGGGATTCTATCAGATTTGATAACCTAAAAATGATAAATAATGGCATTAGACTAAAGGATAGCAGATTAGAGTCTAAAATCATCGGTGGTAATATGACTTTAGTTGAAAATAGTATAGGAACCGCTTGGCAGGTAAGTGCAGAAGGCAAAATTCTATTTTTAGAGGACATAAGAGTCTACCCATATGCAATGGAACGCAGTTTAGATCACTTAAAACAAGCTCACATTTTTGATGAAGTGCAAGCGGTAATTTTTGGTAATTTTATCAACTCTGGTAACGATAATCTTGTTGAAGTTGTAAAAGAAAGGTTTGCAAAAAGTGTTAACTTTCCAGTGTTCACAGTTCAAGGAATAGGTCATGGGCATACAAATGACCCTTTACCTCTTAACACTCACGCTATTATTAGCGTTCAAGACGAAAAAGAAGGTTTGTTTTTTATGGATGTGCAGAATGTTAGCTAATCTTATAGCTAACGCGAGTTCTACGTCATACCGCCGCGCCGCTAACACGTAGCGGGATCTACGTCATACCGCCGCGGTATCTCAACCGCTAATATGTAGCGGGATACTTAACCGTCATACCTTAACATAGATCCCGCTAACAAGCAGCGGGATGACGAATCGTCAAGGTGTCATCCAAGTAGCCGACACTGGCAAGACGGCAGTGCTTCCTTCTTCTGTCATCCGAGTAGCCCTTCTCCTGTCATCCGAGTAGCCCTTCTCCTGTCATCCGAGTAGCCCTTCTCCTGTCATCCGAGTAGCCCTTCTCCTGTCATCCGAGTAGCCCTTCTCCTGTCATCCCAGTGCCCAGACACTGGGATCCAGGATTTTGACTGTAAACAAGCATACTATACAACATTTTCAATGAAACTGCCAAAAACTGGATTCCAGCGTCACGCGCTGACCTCTCTTGGGCTCTTTTAGCCATAAATATTTAAGAAATTTACTAAACGGAAAAAAAGGCAAAAGAAGCCCCGTTGGTGACTAGTTATTTATATGTACTTCAAAATATTGGCGTTTTTTATTCTAAACGCTACGATTCAGCCGCTTTTAAATACAACTAACCTAAATTATAAACGTTAAGAAATTTACTAAGCAGAAAAAAAGGCAAAGAAAACCTAGGGTAGCTAGTATTCAAATTCTCCCTTGTTCTATTTGACGTCTTTTGATGTCTTAAACGCTTTATAAGCGCGTTTCGGCTTGTATAGGTAGAAACCCAGAAGTTTTATAAAGACATGAGGTGCACATAGTGCAAAAAATTAAGCATGATTTACGCCAAATACAAAGTTCCCTTTGTCGTTTTAATCTGCAGATTGCGAAGGTAAATAAATAGCTTCAGTTTTATGATAAGGGGGTTGGCGGAGTTTGTCAAGGAAGTTTTTCGTTTCTGCGGGCTACTTGAATAACGGCTACAATGTTTGTACAATTGTGTACCGTGCGCTGGAATCCGTTTTAGCCCTTATCTATATCTCAGTTCCACCAACAGTTATTGCGTCGACTTTGAGTGTCGGCTGACCAACTCCAACGGGTACATTTTGTCCATCTTTTGAGCATGTGCCAACACCAGGATCTAACTTTAGATCATTACCAACCATAGATACTTTTTTTAACACTGTTGGACCGTCACCAATTAGTGTTGCTCCTTTTACTGGCTGTGTAATTTTGCCATTTTCTATTAGGTAAGCTTCCGAAGATGAAAAAACAAATTTTCCTGACGTTATATCAACTTGCCCACCACCGAAATTTACTGCATATAGACCTTTCTTTACGCTAGATATTATTTCCTCTGGTGTATGCTTTCCGGGCAACATATAGGTGTTTGTCATGCGCGGCATGATAATTTCTTTATAACTTTCTCTTCTACCATTACCAGTTGGGCTTACACCCATGAGTTTAGCGTTCATATGATCCTGCATGTATCCTTTGAGGATCCCATCTTCTATCAGTACATTATAACCAGGTGGAGTGCCTTCATCGTCTACGCTGATAGAGCCACGCAAATTAGGCAGAGTTCCGTCATCAACTACTGTGATGCCACTAGCCGCTACTTGTTTACCAATAGAATTTGAAAATGCTGAGACTCCTTTGCGATTAAAATCGCCTTCAAGTCCATGACCTACAGCTTCATGCAACAATACTCCCGGCCAGCCTGGACCTAAAACGACTGTCATTTCTCCGGCTGGAGTTGGAATTGCTTCAAGATTTACCAGTGCTTGTTTTAATGCTTGATTTGCAACTTCTTTCCACTTTTTCTCAGAAATAAACTTACTATAAGAGTCCCTTCCACCATGCCCTGCAGAACCTCTTTCGATTTGACCGTTTTTCTCTACAATAACTAGCACATTAAAACGTACTAGAGGCCTGATATCGCTTAATCTGTGATCACCCTTTATTATTTGTACGACTTGCCATTCTCCACTTAGAGTTATTTTTACTTGCTTCACGCAGTTATTTTTGGACCTTACATACTCATTAACCTCATTGAGTAGTTTTATCTTTGAATTCAGATCCATTTCATTTGTAGGGTTAATCCTCGAATATAGGCTTTTTGTCTCTTCGTTTAAATTTGTTGAATTTGTTTTGTTTAAAGACACTGAGCTTTTTACCATAGAAGCAGCATTACTAATTTCTTTTTCGTTGATCTCAGAAGAACAAACGAAAGATGTACTATCCTCACAAAAAGACCTTAAACCAAACCCCCTTCTGGTATTCAAGTCCATGTGTTTTAATATATTATCCTCAAAAAGCAGGGATTCTGACTGGCAAAATTCTAGAAACAGCTCACCACCATCGCTATTGCTCAAAGCGTTATTGACTATTTTATATACGTTATTAATATTAACATTGTTTTGAGCGAAAAATATTTGATCTAGATTTGGCATTACCTTTGAACTAAAAATTGTTTAAGTATATTATTTAACTTTAACATAGTAAACTATAAAAAGCCCGGGTGGCGGAATTGGTAGACGCGCTAGCTTCAGGTGCTAGTAACTTTTTAAGTTGTGGAAGTTCAAGTCTTCTCTCGGGCACTCTTAGCTTCCATATTGCTTGTTGAATTAATTAATGCTATAATATAACGTATTAGGTAATATTTATGCTATGTATGGTGAAAAAGATAAGTTAGCCTACAGAAAGAAGGTACGAACTTATTCAAAACGCTTAGTTACTACACTATCTACCGCCTTTTTTATTGGATATATAGCAGCATCAATCTTTAATATTTCTGCCTTAAGTTTATGTTTTACTATTGTCAGCACTGTACTAAGTGCACTTTCGTTTATCTTAAATATATGGTCATTAAATGATCATTTTCGACAGCAGAAGCAACTTGGTGTAGCAGGACAGAAAAAGCTAACAAAGATTTGTCTTGATATCACATCTAGTGTTTTATTTTTAGTAGGAGGAATTACACCTATATTGCCTCTCGAATCTCCTATCATTCCTTTTGTTTCCACTGCCTTTTTTATTCTAGGCTGTACTTTTATGGCAGCTAATATCGTTCGAACTATGATTAGTGAGCCACAAATAGACCAAAATAATAATAGACTTCGCATAACCATATAACATTGGGAATAGAAACGACTTGACAAACTCCGCCAGCTCCCTTATCATGATGGTGAAGGTATTCAGTTATCTTCATCTGTGCAGATTAAACAGCAAGAAAACAACGTAGTTGGCGTCTTATTTTTAATTTTTTGCACTATGTGCACCTTATGTCTTCACAGTATTGCTAGCTATATAAGCTGAAACGCGCTGTTTAAGACAGTATAGTACGCCGATTTGCAGGATTAGAGAGTGAACACTAATTACCACGGGGTTTCTTTTGCCTTTTTTTTATTTGGTAAATTTCTTAATATTTGTGGCTAAAGTAACTTAGGTTCACCGACAATCGTCATACCGCCGCGGGATCTAGAGATACCGCGGCGGTATGACGGTTAAGTAGGGTGTCATTCCAGTGCCCCCTATGGTGTCATCCCAGTTTGGGATCTAGTCTTTATTATGCAGCCACTTATTTAAAGTTAAGTTTCCTGGATCCAAGTAGTCAAGGCACTGGGATGACAGGAGAAGGAGGCACTGGGATCTAGTCTTTATTATGCAGCCACTTATTTAAAGTTAAGTTTTCTGGATCCAAGTAGTCAGGGCACTGGGATGACAGGAGAAGGTATTAGGATGACACCTTCATAACCTCAGTTATGGATTAGAAAATAGATAAAAGTATAACTAAGAAGAGGGAAACAGGGTAAACTCGAGTATTTTAGTAATAATAAGAGGTTACCCATGAAGAAAGATATTACAGAACTGTACTGTTGCGTCGAGGATTTTTGTCGTGCGGTAGATGATAATTTTGCAAATAGGTTCTTATCAAACGGCAAAAAACCAACCAGAGTACCAGAAATAGCGCACTCAGAAATTCTAACCATAATCCTATTATACCATAAATCACCATGTAAAAACTTCAAGGCTTTTTATCTTTGTTATCTTCAGTTATTCTATAGATCAGAGTTTTCAAAGCTGCCTTCATATCACAGATTTATTGCCTTAAAGCCGCGAGTTTTGTGGTATTTAGCATTACTTTTGCAATGGTTTTGTGAACAAGCAAAAATGACCGGGATTTCCTACATAGATTCTACTTCAATAGCAGTATGCCATCGAAAAAGAATCTCAAGAAATAAGGTTTTCAAAGGATTAGCAGAGTTAGGAAAGAATACTTACGGCTGGTTTTTTGGTTTTAAATTACATGTAGTAATCAATGAAATAGGTGAAATTCAAGGTGTTACGCTAACCAGAGGTAACGTCGATGACAGAAAACCTGTACCAACTCTAACCAAAAAACTAACTGGACTTTTGTTTGGAGATAAGGGCTATATAAAGAAAGAGCTCTTTGAGAAACTATTCGATAGAGGTCTAAAACTCGTCACTAAAGTGAAAAAAGGTATGAAAAATGCACTGATTTCGCTGAAAGAGAAGATTTTACTAGGGAAAAGATCGATTGTTGAAACGGTTTTTGGCTGCCTAAAAAACAAATTTGAACTTGAGCACACTCGGCATAGATCCACAGTAAATTTCTTGGTACATATTTTTTCTACCCTCATTTCTTATTCAATGCAATCGAAAAAGCCCTGTATTTCTCAGCTTTACTTCGTTGGTTAATCCATAACTGGGGTTCATAGGTGAAATGAGATCCCAGTGTCTGGGCACTGCCTTTGTGTTTGAGGCAAAACTAGCTATAACATTTCTTCGCAAACAAATGTTCGTATAGTTGTCGGCTTAACGGTATCTTTGCAGATACTATGGTGATTTATTCGGGAGATTTGCTGAGTGGTAAGATTTGTCCTGATATGCTACAATTTTCAGAAGCAAGTTCCACAAATTTGTCTGTTAGTTTATCAGGTGGCACCAATTCAGATGTATCTTTTCCGGGAAACGCTTGCTTATACATTTCACTACCCACAGGCCCTTCCGAATACACAGCATTTACGCACAAACTCGTATGTTTTGTCTCAGATGCATATATCTGCACCATTATTTCTAGTGCAACTTTACTTGCAGCATACGGCATCCAATATGGATAAGAGGAAGGAGAAAGTGTCACCTCTGAGGTCATGAATATCGCTCTTCCAGTATTAGACTTTTTTAGCATTGGATCTAAGTTTTTTAGTAAGTACCAATTGGCAGTAAAATTTGTATTCATTACGTTCTGTAGCTCTTCAATCTCACAGTCGTGAATAGGGTTCAGTTTGCCTAAAATTCCAGCACACGCAACTAATATATCAAGTGCTCCAGATTCTGATAATTTCAGGCTTTCTATCATGTTTGTCAGTATCTTTACATTCTCAAAGTCTAGAAGATCAAGCTGAATTAGTTTCACAGAGCCTTCTTTAAATTCTTCAAGCCCTTCAATTTCATTATATAGTGGCTTGAGATTATCAAGAGATCTTGAAATCAGAATCACACATGCACCTTCTTTTACAAATCTTTTTGCAACGGCAGAGCCTATTTCACCTGAAGCTCCGGTGATTAAAGCTACTTTACCTTCTAACTTACCCATTCTTCCTCCTTAGCGAGATTCATTGAAATATTTTAGCTGAAAATTAAATTTTGCTCCATATATAAAAATTAAACTTAGCATATAAAAAAATAGTAACGATACCACCACACCACCTAAACTTCCATATATCAAATTCAGTTGATCAAAGGAAGCTTTTAAGTATTGCTTGAAAGCTGAAGCGGAAATCGTCCAAAGAATAACAGCCACACAAGCTCCAGGAAATACGTCTGATAAGTTTTGTTTTATGTTTGGCAACATAAAATATAGCCAAGAGACTACTGTGAAAAGTACAAATTCAATGAGGAGATATTTAGTATAACTAATCCCCTGATAGGAAAAATCAATTAGCATCGGCACTAATGTAGAGAACACTATAGTTAGAGTTATAATAAGTGTGATCACTAAAAATTGTAATATACTGAGCACCCTTCTCCATATATAAGGCGGCGAAACCGGAATTTTATAAGCTTTGTTCAATACTGTTCTTAGCCCTTCAATTGTTGACGAGGCGGTCCAAACAGCGCCTACAATTGCTAAAGTTAGTAAGCTTTGCGGCGGGCCTGATATTATCTCCCTAATGCGCGGCATCAAAGATGCTAAAATATCTTGTGGCATGTTATCAATGATAAATACCCAGCCAATGTTATACTGGTCTAAGAAATTTGCAAATGTTGATGCCAAAGCCATTAAAACAATGAGAAAAGGGAATATTGATAACAGGATTAAAAATGATAGATACCCTGCGTGCTCCACTCCATCATTATAAATTGTGTCAATCAAAGCACGATAAAGGCAATAAACGATGCTGTAAAATTTCTGTAGCACTGTAATATAGACGAACCAAGAAAAGTATTCTAAATGAAATAAAGGATACTTTTAAGCAAAAAATCCTCACCATTTACTTAAATTTAATCAAAATGGTAGATAATCCAGCATTAAATAGAAATTATCGGAGGCATAATGAAAAATTTTCTTCTACTTGTGGCATTAATTCTCTCCTTTGCATTTGATGCAAATGCTCCTCCTACTACTTTTGTTGATACAAATGATACAACATCATCGGTGATATGCAAGATAATAGGCTATACTCACGGCATAGGTGGCCCAATGATCACAATAGTGATAATTGGTGCAGCGTTGCTTGCAATATTCGGCAGAATGCCGTGGCCAGCGCTTTTTGCACTCGGTGCATTTACTGCTGTGTTTTTTGGCGCTCCTGTAGTCGTTTCAAAAATAACACCAGGAGGTGTGATTTGTAAAGACGGTGCAGTAGCGAATAATCCATAGAAATTATAGGAGGCATAATGAAAAATTTTCTTCTACTAGTGGCGTTAATTCTCTTCTTTGCATTTGATAATGTTTTTGCTAGCAGTGTTACTGATGACGCAACGTCAAACACAATATGCAAAATAGTAGGCTATACTCACGGCATAGGTGGACCGATGATCACAATAGTAATAATTGGTGCAGCATTGCTTGCAATATTTGGCAGAATGCCATGGCCAGCGCTTTTTGCACTCGGTGCATTTACTGCTGTGTTTTTTGGTGCACCTGTAGTTGTTTCAAAAATAGTACCAGGCGGTGTGATTTGTAAAAATGGTGCAACTGCTTGCCCTGATGGTACCAACTGGGATACAAGTACAGGAGCGTGTAAAAAATAGGCGCTGCAGATTTAGAAAAGCATTAGCTAAACGGTGCTTCTTAAAGGAGGACCATAATTATATGACATTATAAACCTTTGCTGAAACTTTCTTTATGTCTTCGCTTGAAAGTGGTCAAGCTGACCACTTTCAGTGTTTACAATATTTTCAAAAACAATAGATAAAGTTTTCTGATTGCGTAGTAGACGGTCAGTCCAGGAAAAAGGACGGCGTCGTTTCAGTGCTTGTATCTATAGCGCAGGCCAGTTATCCGCTAACAAGCAGCGGGATGCAGTGCAAGAGTTCTACTAAATCAGTAAGAAAACAGATATATTTAGTGAAATTTAACAAGTTTATCTATAGTTTTAGTGATGATTCTTGGAGTATCCGGAGAAACTTCTGAGCTCAGCCTATTTAACCGCTCTATAGCAAATTCGCTGTTCTCATTTGTTATGAAATCACATAAAATATTTTCTATATCCTTAGTAATACTTTCATGTTTTCTCAGAGGATGATTATGCGGATACCTACTGATGGTTTTGATGCTGGAATACTCAACAAAAGCTTGATCCTTAAAAGCAAGTTGTCTCAATTTCTCTTTGAATTTTCCTTCTTCCTCTTTTGCTAAAAGGCGAGACCTTATCAGTGATTTTATGATCAAATTTATAGCTTGATGTATTTCAGAATGCACTATAACTTTAATGGTATTTTCTTCTACTATACAATCATAAATACTTTTTTCGCTCTGTAACGACTTTATTAATGTCTTGCTATTTTGTGAATTCAATTCCAAATTCTCTTCACTCATAGGAGTTATTATGAAGGTGTTCTTACTCACTCTGATGTTAAATTGTGGAGAGCCTTCAGAAAAGGAAAATGCTACATCCTTAAATTCAAGTGCGTGATTGTATGCAGCAAAAAGGGTGTGTGCTATAACACTGCTGGGCACCTTCATTCCATGTTTACTCAGGTGGTTCAATATATTTTCAACCTCATGATATGTAAAGTCTGTATCTTTTAGCAATTCAACAACTTCTATGCCGTCGCGCTGTTTATACTCTATTCTCACTTCTTCCGTAAAAAGTGTTTTAGCTGCTATATGTTTATCAAGCACTGTGAAAATCTTGATGAAATTCTCTAAATCTTGTTTGCTAACTAATTCGATACTAATTAAGTTTCTGCTAATAATTGAAATATTTTTTGTCATTTTTTCCCACTAAAAAAACTCACTAAATGAATTGTATTTTTAATTCATTAAGAATTGTTTAAAGTGAGCATACTAGCTTTTCACTCGTGCGTTACATGACAATAAAAGCAAGATGAAAATTATATAAAATCATCGTGTAGTACAACGCCTTCCTCATATTCGTCATTGCTACTTGTGTAAGTTGTGACATCAATGTGATTGTCATTATTATTTAGCATATCATCCAACTTTCCTTCTTTTTCAAGATCGATCAATTTGTCGCTTCCTGCAATATGGTGAATATAATTTCCATTGTCATCAGTAATAAAGATCTGTGGAACTGTTCTAACGTTATACTTTGATTTTATGTCGTTAAATAGATCTGAGTTTTTGAGCACATCAATTTCTTCATATTCCACACCTTTTCTATCTAGTAAATCCTTTGCCCTTATGCAGTATGGACAGCCCTTCTTTACATATATCACAACATTTTTCACAATTTATCTCCGTAGCTTACTAAAATATAGTTATTATATATAAGAAACATATCAAATTGTATGAAAATTATTTATAATTGTGAGCAAGGGGTAGAAAATAATATAGCACTAACCTTCGGAAATTTTGATGGCATTCATTCAGGACATGAGTTTGCAATTTCTACTCTCAAGAAGGTAGCACAAGAAAGAGGATTACCCTCTGCAGTTTTAACTTTTGAGCCTCACCCATCAACTGTTTTATTTGGTAGAAACAATTTTAGGTTAATAGACCAAGAACAAAAAAAGGAACTCATCAGCAGCTATGGTATAGATTACTTATATATTATTAATTTTAATAGAGGTTTTTCTGAGGTTAGCTGCGATGACTTTATCAGTGAGATTTTAATAGATAAATATGGCGCTAAACACATAATTGTCGGAGAAAATTGCACTTTTGGTCATAAACGATTGGGTAATATATTAACTCTAGAGAAATATTCTGAAATATATGGATACTCTTTGACTAAATTAGAGCCATTAACAATTGACGGCAAAATTTGCTCTTCTTCTTCAATAAGGGAGTATGTACAAAGGGGCGAAATAGAAATTGCTAATAAATTGCTCGGCAGACCTTATCAAGTTTTTGGTATTGTGACAAAAGGTGCGTGTAGAGGTAGAGAAATAGGATTTCCAACCATAAATATTCCTATAGAAGATTGCATGATAAAACCTAAGTTTGGCACATATTACGCTAGAGTGACTTTTCCTGATAGTAATCCAAATTGGTTATATGGAGTAGTCAATATTGGTATGAGACCTACTTTTAAGGATCTGAAAAAGCCTATAATAGAAATGCACATATTCGATTTTGATGAAGACGTATATAGTCATAAAGTCAATATACAACTTTTAAAATTCATAAGGTCAGAAAAAAAATTCCATAGTATTGAGGAGTTAACAAAACAGATAAATTATGATATACTTAAAGTTTATAGGTTAAAGGCAAATTTATGAAAAAGTTATGCTTAGTTGTTATATTAATTATAGTATTGATTGACCAAACGAGCAAATTGTACATAAACTCATTGATTGATGAAGGAGAATCAATTGAGATCGCTAGTTTTATAAAACTAGTTGAAGTTTGGAATTCAGGTATTAGTTTTGGAATGTGTAGCGCTTTACCACATGGCGGTTTCTTTTTTTCAGCATTTTCAATACTAATAATTGGTATACTTGCATATTTGATATACAAGTCTGACGATCAGTCAACTTACCTTGGTTTTTCTCTGATGATTGGTGGAGCAATCGGAAACGTAGTTGATAGGATCTATTGGGGAGCTGTATATGATTTCATATATTTTCATATTGATGATTGGTATTGGCCAGCCTTTAATTTAGCAGATTTATCTATAGTTTGTGGAATGTTTACATTGTTATATAAGTGGTATATATACGATATGCTTATTTCTAAACAAAATGAGGAATAAAATAATTGTTTTTATATTAGGTCGAAATAATGCTTCATAAGTTTTTTAGTTTTCTTATACTACCTGTACTTTTTTTTACTTACCCAATTTCTTCGAATGCTTTAAACATAGAGCACAACATAAAATATACTAAACTCAGTAACGGACTAGATGTTTATGTTGTTTCTAATCATCGGATTCCAGCCGTTTTACATGCAGTAATATACAAAGTTGGGGGAATGGATGATCCAATCGGCAAAGCAGGATTGGCTCACTACTTTGAACATTTAATGTTTGAAACTACAGGAAAGTTCACAGATATAGAAGCCACTATGAGTAGCATTGGGGCTCAATTTAACGCGTTTACCACTAAAGAATATACCTGTTATTATGAGTTGGTCCCCAAAAAAGATTTACCACTTGCAATGGAAGTTGAAGCAGATAGAATGGGCAATTTTAATGTTACTCAAGATAAAATAGAAAGAGAAAAAAACATTGTACTGGAAGAGAGGAAGATGAGATTTGATAATCATCCTAACAGCTTGTTGTGGGAAGAAATGAATAGTGCATTTTACCGTACTGGCTATGGCAGATCTGTTATCGGCTGGGAGAGCGATATTAAAACTTATAATCAAGATGACATAACGAGGTTTCATGACAATTATTATCACCCCGGCAATGCAATATTACTGATTGTTGGTGATGTGGAATTTGATGAAGTAGTGAAATTAGCAGAAGAAAAATATGGCGAAATTAAAGCTAAGCCTGTAATAAGACATTACCCAAATCAGGATCCAGTGCATAATGCAGGTTTATCGGTGATTTTAGAGAGCACTAAAGTAAAAGAACCAGTTTTATATTTTCGTTATCGTGTTCCTTTATTTAAGCACACAAGTGAAACCTCTGCTGCTCATTTAGCGGTTGACATTTTAGGTAGCGGCAAATCCAGCAAACTGTATAAAGATTTGGTTTTGGATAAAGATGTGGCAGTATCAGTGTCTGCTTATTATAATAGCCTAGCTTTTAGTGATGGCTATGTTGATATTGAGATAACTCCAAAAAGTGGCGTTAATTTAGATATTGTTGAAAGAGAGTTAGACAATGCCATTAATAATTTTATCTCTGAAGGAATAACGGATGAGGAGTTGCAAAGCTCGAAATATAGATACAAAGTAGCACAGTTTGATAATCTATCTGACTTAATTCATATAGCAATGTTTTATGTGCCACGCCTTGCACTTGGTATTCCACTTGATGAAATAGATATTTCATATAGCAAGATTAATGATGTCAATCTAGAGGATACAAATAACAAAATTCGTACTATCTTTTCTTCCAATAAGTTAATTGGTCGTTTATTACCAAAAGGAGATAACAATGAAGATAAGTAAAATTATATTTCTATTTTTTTTCTGTCTAGGCTTTAATTTACAAGCAAGCGGTAACTTAAATATAGAGGAGGTCACTACCCGTAAGGGGTTTAAGTTTTTATTTGTTGAAAACTGCGATTTACCAAAAGTTTCACTGAATATATCGTTTAAAGATGCAGGTTATGTGTATGAGAATGCAGAAAAACAGGGACTTACCTGGTTTACTTCTCTTATAATTCAAGAAGGGGCAGGAAAAAATGATGCCAGAGATTTTGCGAAAAAGCTTGAAGATAAAGGAATTAGTTTAAATTTTATTGCTGGTTTAGAAACGTTTGGAGTTTCGTTGGACACTCTGTCTGAGAATTTAGAAGAAGGTGTTTCACTACTTAGTGACGCTATAATACGTCCTAAAGTTGACTCTGAAGGGTTGAATAGAGTTTTCGAGAAAGCCAAAGTTGATTTTAATAATCTTGAAAAAAATCCTTTTTTTGTTGCTGGAAAAGAATTGGAAACGTTGCTATTTAAAAAGCATCCTTACTCAAAAAGTGTGTACGGTACTCCTGACAATATAATGAGCATTACTAGAGATGATGTTTTAACATACATAAAGCGTAATTTTGCTAAAGATAACATAGTTATCAGTGTTGCTGGTTGTGCAAAAAAAGAAGAAATTATTACGTTGTTAGATAAATATTTATCTAAATTGCCGTCAAAAAGATCAAAAGTTAGAAAAATACCTGTGAAAAATGATTTTGGTTCTGCAGAAAGTAAGAATATTTTTATGGATATACCACAGAGTGTGATACTTTTTGCTCAAAAAGGTATAGCTTATGAAGATCCTAATTATTATAACGCTAGTGTCTTGATTAATGCACTTGGTGGCATGGGATTGAATTCAATATTAATGAAAGAGCTAAGGCAAAACTTGGGTATTACTTATGGTGTTTATGCAAGTATTATTCCCAATAAACATGGGAACGTTATAGCTGGAAGTATTAATACTGATAGTTCTACTGCCAGTCAATCAATATCAGCAATAAAAGATACGCTGAGCAAGGTTCGAAAAGAGGGAATTGATGAGCAATTGTTTCGAGATACAAAAGTCAGCATGGTAAACTCCTATGTCTTCTCTATGTTCAACAATAATAACATAGTTGCAAAACTAAACGATATTCAGGTAAACAACCGTGACACTAACCATATAAATGATTTTGTAAGTCTCATTAATGACGTAAAGCTAGAAGAAGTAAACGAGCTGGCAAGTTCTTTACTGGAACCCGAAAATTTATTTTTTGTTGAAGTTGGAAAAAACGCTCAAGGTCAATAATTAATACTTTCTGCTATTGATCCTACTGCTTCTACATAACACTTATGCTCCTCAGCTAGAATGCGTACTGAGAGGCTTTGAATATCATCAGTTGGTAACACTGGCACAGCAACTTGAGCAATTATGGCTCCAGCATCAACTTCAGGAGTGACATAATGTACAGTACAACCTGTAATTTTTACACCTGCTTTTAGAGCTTGCTCTTGAGCGTTTAGGCCTTTAAAAGATGGAAGTAGAGAGGGATGAATATTTATCACCTTGTTATGCCATTTACTCAGAAAATCAGCTTTGAGAATTCTCATAAACCCTGCAAGGCAAATTAAATCAACCTTATGTTGAACAAGTATTTCGTGAATTTTATCAGCATCAAGTGGTTTATCCTTAACAACAAACGCTGGAACTCCTGCTTGCTCTGCTGCTTTCAGACCAGCAGCTTCACTATTATTTGTGATAACACATGCAACTTCTGCGGGAAAATTCTGATCTTGACATGCTTCTATCAAGGCCTGCATATTTGATCCCCTGCCTGAAATTAGTATTCCGAGTTTTATCTTTTTCATTATAGCACAGTTAGTTTAGAATTTAGTTAATACTAACAAAATAGCTCAAAAGGAAAACTTATTTTACAGCAAAGAAGGCAGACTAAACTCTTTATATTAAGAGGACCTCTAATTTTGGGTTTTACTGGACAGCACAAAAATAACGCCCATGCACCAGCTTAAACTAGCTTTAATGCTTAGATATTGTGCTATTTTTGTATAATATACTACTATAAGTATATATTTTTGTAATCGCGTTATTATTTATTTAACAAAGTATTAGTATAATTTATTACACTGAATTAAATGGAGAAATTTCAATGAGTAAATTACCGAACAATGCAAAAATAGGTAAATCTCAGGTTACTCAGTGGGAGGTAATAAAAAATTGTGAATATGCTGATAATTGCTTGTCAAAAATAGTAACTTTATATGTTATTAGAATAACTCAGCTATCAGATTTTTATACGAGTGACGAACCTGAAATTAACACTGTTTTAGCAAGAATAAGCGTGACAAATGAAAATGTATTTTTAAACAAGGCTACTACTATTGAAGTTATGGAAGGTATTTTTCCTTATAAATTTAACAGCAAGAAGAGAAATAATATATCAAGGTTAGAAGATTTATATAATTATTTATGCTCTATTATTAACAATAGCCTCCCAAAAGAAATGCTTGAAAGTCTCGTGAGAGAATATAAGGATGCTGTGAATCTATTTAAAGCAATTACTTAACTGAACGTAGTATTTTTAAGATTTTGTTTTCTATTTCAGAAATCCCGCTTTCAAGATCTTTGTCTATCAAACACATGGTAGATAAATATGTTTTCTGCTTACTTTCAACATTGACAGTTAAAGTCCCAGGAGTGATTGTGACTGAATTGGCAAATAACGCAATGCTTTCATCATTATGTCCTTTGCATTTTCTTAGGATAACGATTGGCTCAAGTTTAGATTTGAATTGTAGCACCTTTTTTGTTACATAAACACTTGATAGAATAATTTGGTACATTAACCATGGTATATAACTTACGAGCTTATAAAACGACAGTCTATTCGTACCATTTAAAATCTGGCTAAGAGCGCCTTCAGCGTTTATCAACTTTCTAAGGATAAACAACGTGAATATAGAAGAAAATACTCCACAAAAAATAAAAAACGGCTCAAAATAACCAGAAAGTATAATCCATAGAGCAAATAAAGTTATAAACGACAGAGAAAAAAACTTGATTTTTTGCCTAAGGTTCATGGTTTGCAGTATAACTTAAATGATTTTTTAAGGAAAGATATATTATGAATTGGGTTAAAAACTCTGTAATATATTGAAGCTTAAAGATATCTTTAGATATGGAAGTTATTGCAGAAAATAGGAAAGCAAGGTTTGAATATTTCATCTTAGAAGAATTTGAAGCGGGTATGGTCTTATTAAGCAGTGAGGTAAAGTCACTAAGGGAAAGGAAAGTAAATATTTCCGACGCCTACGTTATCGAAAAGAATAGCGAAATATGGCTACATAACATGCACATTGCAGAATATAAAGCTGCGAACAAAAAAAATCATAAGCCAAAAAGGGAGCGTAAACTGCTTTTACATAAAAAAGAGATAAACAAACTAATTGGTCAAATCAAGACTGCTGGGATAACTGTTGTGCCGCTTTCGGTCTATTTTAATGATAAAGGATTGGCAAAAACTAAAATTGCCATTGTGAAAGGAAAAAAGCTTTACGACAAGAGAGCAACCATAAAGCAGAGAGAGTGGGATCGTGAAAAAAGTAGATTGTCTAAGAATAATTTATAGCAAAATATGTCTTTAAATCCAATAATCTTCAGCATCGGTCCTGTTTCTATATATTGGTATTCCTTGGCCTACGTTTTGGGTATAGTATTTGCATATTGGTATTTACATAAGCTAGATGACCAAAAAATATTCACTAAGAATTTTTACGATTCGTTATTAACAGCCACTATTGTAGGTATTATCCTTGGAGGTAGACTTGGCTACGTATTGATATATGATCCAGTTCTTTATATAAGCAACCCTATCGAGATATTGAAGACCTGGGAAGGAGGGATGTCATTTCATGGTGGTGCTATAGGAGTTTTGCTTGCAGTAATAATTTCGTGTAAAAGACATAACATTCCTATATTTTATGCACTGGACCTAATTTCTTGCGGAGTTCCCATAGGTTTATTTTTAGGTCGCATAGGCAATTTTATAAACGGAGAGTTATTTGGCAGAGTTACCACTATGCCGTGGGGTATGGTATTTCCAGAGAGTGGTGATAATTTGCTGCGCCATCCAAGTCAGCTTTATGAGGCATTTTTTGAAGGACTGCTACTTTTTGCAGTGGCAAATTCACTGTTTTTTTTGACTAGGATAAGATTATATCACGGTGCACTAACTGGTATTGCAGTTATGTGGTATGGAATAGTACGCTTTGTGGTCGAATTTTTCCGTGAGCCAGATTATCAAGTTGGCTATCTGTGGCTTGATTTAACCATGGGACAGTTGCTTTCTATACCTATGGTTTTGCTGGGAATATATTTAGGTGCATTAAATTTGAAATTCAATATGAAATCTGTTACATAGAGGAAAGGTGGGTTTAATAGAAAAATGTAGCCAGAAGCCCCACATCATGCGCAGCTGTACGAATTTTCTGCGTTGCAGTAGAATGAATATGAGGTCCGGTGTCATTCCAGCGCGTAACGCTAGGCCATAAAAATTCCTTGACAAACTCCGCCAGCCCCCTTATCATGATAGTGAAGGTGTTCAGTTATCTTCATCTGTGCAGATTAAACAGCAAGAAAACAACGTAGTTGGCGTCTTATTTTTAATTTTTTGCACTATGTGCACCTTATGTCTTCACAGTATTGCTAGCTATATAAGCTGAAACGCGCTGTTTAAGACAGTATAGTACGCCAATTTGCAGGATTAGGAAGTGAACACTAATTACCACGGGGCTTCTTTTGCCTTTTTTTCTGCTTAGTAAATGTATCCGTTCAGCAGAGTGGCAAAATAGGTAGACAAGATAAACCAAAAAGATAATCATAGGGTAAACGTGAGGTAATATGATTGATCTAAATGATTCAGAAAACATTCCATTGACATGCTGAACAACAGATACGACACTATGTCGTTTACCGTAAAAACTCATATTTTACACAATCACAGCGAGGAAACACATTCCTCGAACGGATAATTTCATTATACTTAACATGGAAACAAAAGGGCTTTCCAAAATCTCCTATCTATTGTTTCTTAAACCACTCTGCTGAACGGATACCCAATATTTGTATATTAGCCATGCATCTGAACAGATACGTTTTGGTTTAAGATTTAATTTGATTGCTGCTATCCACAATTTTGAGCTCCTTATGTGAATTTTGAAAGAAGCCTATTTCATATATACAGATAACATCTCCTGAAAAGCTAAATCCTTTAAAATAGGGCAATAATTTTGCGAAACATCTTTGCTCTTTTTAAGATGATTATATCACTCTTCTTTCTACTTTCCTACAAATGCGACAGAACCAAGAAATCTGTTATTTTAATTGTGTGAAATTTAGTTTTGTGTTTCGTAATATTATACAATCAAATTGATAAAAGCTGTATTATCTCCTTGCAGCATTAAGTGTATATTTTTTGCTATTTTTTCCACTAAGGGAGTAACATTATCAAAATTTGAAAATTTTGATAATACATAATCTGCTAAGCTTTTTTGATCTTCAGGTCTGCCTACTCCAAATCTCAAGCGCCAATAATCATTACCAATAAAACTATCCATGGATTTAAGTCCATTATGTCCAGCAGAGCTACCACCTTTCTTTATTTTTATTCTTCCAAGTTCCAAGTCAGCGTCATCGTGTATGACAATGATATTATCTAGCGATAATTTGTAAAAGTTTCGTATTTTTGTAACAGGAATGCCTGAATTATTCATAAATGAATAAGGCTTTATTAACATGATTTTATTATCATTAATTATGCCAGAGGTTATTAGATAATCGGCTTTTTTAGAAAACGACTGGAAATTCCAATATTTGCAAATTGTATCAACTATGATGAAGCCGATATTATGATGAGTTAGCTCATATTGACTGCCAGGGTTACCAAGTCCAACTATCAGATGCACTATTACTCTGTTTCTGCTTGAGGTTCTTCAACGTCACTATCGGCAGCAGAAATTGTAACAATAGTAAAATTTTCTTCTTCATGGGCTACAAACTTAACACCTTCTGGTAATTTTACATCGTTGATATGTATAGATTGGCCAATCATTTTACCAGATAAATCAACTTCTATAACCTGAGGTATTTTATCAGGAGAGCATTTAACAGCAATAGAACGACACAAAACATTAAGCACTCCACCTAACTTGATCCCTGGAGCTTTACTTTCATTCACAAATGATAGAGGTATGTCTATTTTAATTTCGCTGCCTTTATCAACAAATTGAAAATCAACATGTTGCACAGTATCCTTTACTACATGCAATTGGATATCGCGAACAAGAGCATATTCCTTTTTGCCCGAAATATTCAGCTCTATCAAATGTGCAGAAAGAGAGCCTGATTTATATTGCTTCGTGAATTCCTTTGCAGACAATGTTAAATTTACATTATCATGGCCCTTTCCATATATGATTCCAGGGATGTTTCCTTTCTTCCTTAGAGAATGCATCGCTTTTGTTTTTGTTATATCACGTAACTCTGCATTAATTGTTACTATTTCTTGTTGCGTCATCGGTTACTCCTATTCAGCTAATCCTTTTAATATAATTTAATAATATAACATAAAAATATTTATTTCAAACTTCATTCTTTCATACTAATTGTTTGTGAAAGGATTTATTTAGATATATATTTAAGCTTATTTAACAAGAACTATGGGCATTGATGATAAAGTAGTTTTTAGGATTTATAAACCAACAAAAACTGCAACACAATCTGGTTTAGGTAATACAAATCTCTGGCACCTAAAAATTGAATCTGGTTCTTACTACATTGAACCTTTGATGGGGTGGGTTGGCTCAAAAGATCCAAAAAAACAGATTGTATTAAAGTTTGATTCTCTTGAAAAGGCAGTATTCTACGCAAAAAAACGTAACGTTAAATATATAATTGAAATGCCAAAAAATGTTAAAAGGTTGCCAAAATCTTACGCAAGCAATTTCATACTAAAGTAAGTTTTATTGCGGTGTGCTTATCTGTAAAAGACAGGGTTTAATATAGCTGGACAAAAATCAACTGATAAATATAGTAAAACTGACTTCATGATCTTGCTTAATGTTAGAACCTGTTCATAATCTTTTAAGGAGTAAAGCGGTGAAAGCAAGAACGACCATTTGCAGGCTAGTGTTGAGTTTCCGCTCACAATTTTTCCACAACTGCCTACACTTTTCCAATCAAGCAAAAGAGCGCTCAACGACCCATCTCTTTGGCAATACAACAAAGGTATGTTCGTTTTATCACTTCAACGGTTGCACTAATAATCGTTTTTATTTGAGTTGCAAAATTCTCTCCCGTATAGCCTGCATCAACCAGTACATTTTTTACTCCCGAGAGGTTTCCTTTTGCATTTTCGACCATTCTCACAGCACTGCTACGGTCAGTTATCTCTGCTGTCGTTATATAAATTGCATGTCTTGCGTATCTACTGCAATATGGCCCTGAAATCTTTTTGCCTGCATCATAGCCTTTTTCTTCAGCAGTATCTGCATTTTTTACACTCTGTGCATCAATTATGCAGAAGCTGTTTCCGACCATTATTTTGTCTGACCACGCCAACTATTTTTTTTAACATACGCTCCAAAATACTTTCTTTACTTCCATTTGGTTTTTCACTCCATTTTTTAAAATATTCGTAACAATTGCGCCATTTTGGAAACTCTTTTGGTAGCATTCTCCACTGAAAACCGCTTTTCAGATACTCCAGTTTCGAAAGAAGTCTAATGTTTCTACTTTTGAGAATTTTGCTATCTCTATAATTCCCATAACCTCAGTTTTAACGATTTTCTTGTCCACGATTTATAGATGCAACAGAACCACTGCAATAACACCCTTATCGCTGTAAACGTTGTTTCCTCCAGGAATTTTTCCTGAACTTTCGTACCAGTTTTCTATAGCTTCATCGATAAAATGAAAGACATTTCCTCTTTTTTCTAAAAATTGATTATACTCTTTATGATTACTAACTTTCATCTTCTGTGGCATATACTCTCCAAAATATTCATTTCTTAATAGAGTAACCACTTTCTTTAGATTTTTTCCCTTTTTTTTCTCATCACTACTCGCTATGCAACAAAGCCATCCAGGTAACTAACACTGGAGCCCAGAAAACTTTATCCATATATCATTTATTTTTGAAAATACTATGTTATAGCTTAAATTAGAAAACTGATTCTTCTAGAAGTTGCTCACTGTCCTCGTCTATTATGATAGAATTATCATGATTTCTGAGTAAATCTCTGATTTTCGTTTCTATCTCACTTGCAATTTCTTTGTTTGTTTTTAAGTAAGTTTTTACATTCTCTCTTCCTTGTCCAAGACGTGTGTTGTTATATGAATAATAAGCGCCTGCTTTTTCAAGCACACCAAGCTTTGCTCCCATATCTATTATTTCTCCAAGTTTTGATATACCTTCATTGTACATTATATCAAATTTCGCTTCTCTAAATGGAGGAGCAACTTTATTTTTTACAACTTTAACTCTTGTTTCATTACCTGTAATATTTTCTTTGTCTTTTATTACACCAACTTTTCTTATATCAAGCCTTATAGAAGTATAGAATTTTAACGCATTTCCACCCGTGGTAGTTTCAGGATTTCCGTACACTACTCCTATTTTCATACGAATTTGATTAATAAATATTAATATACAGTTCGCTTTTGAAACGCCAGAGGTTAGTTTTCGTAGCCCATGGCTTAAAAGCCTTGCTTGCAGCCCCATATGTTGATCACCCATATCACCTTCAATTTCAGCTCTTGGAGTTAATGCTGCAACAGAGTCAATAACTATCACATCAACCGCACCAGAACACACTAAATACTCAACAATGTGCAATGCCTGCTCTCCAGTGTCTGGTTGCGAAATTACTAAATCATCAGTGCTTACCCCAAGTTTACGAGCATATAAGACATCCAATGCATGTTCTGCATCGATAAATGCGCATGATCCTCCTTTTTTTTGTGCTTCAGCAATTACGTGCAAGGCAAGAGTGGTTTTACCAGAACTCTCGGGACCAAATATTTCAATTATACGTCCTTTTGGCAGTCCTCCAACACCTAGAGCCGAATCAAGCGCAATTGATCCTGTGGATATTGTGTCTATTTTTTCTACAGAATTTTGCTTCAGCTTCATTATTGCACCTTTACCAAACGCTTTTTCAATTTGGCTTATTGCATTATCTAATGCTTTTTGCTTATCATTATTTTTTTCTTCTGGGTTGTTTGCCATGGATCATTTATTAACTTGTATAACTTCCATGATAATCGAACGTGAACAACCTGCCAAGGGCTTTTTAATAATGAAAAACGTTATCGTAGAAAAACTAGCTACCTAAATTATATTAAGATAGAAAGTTAGATAGACTCTGCAATGCGATACAAAATAACAATAGAATACAATGGTAGTAGTTTCTCTGGCTGGCAAAAGCAGCAACGCTCTGCTAACTCAATCCAGGAGAAGATAGAAAATGCTATATTTAATTTTAGTGGTGAGAAAGTTACTTTGTACTGTGGTGGCAGGACTGATGCAGGGGTTCATGCTTTAGGACAAGTTGCTCATTTTGATATGGAAAAGGAATTTGAGCTTTATAGAATAAGAAACGCAATAAATTATCATTTAAAATCAATTCCCATAGTTGTACTGAATGTAGAAGTTGTAGATGATGCGTTTCACGCACGGTTTTCAGCAAAAAAAAGATATTACGAATACAGAATAGTTAATCGCTATGCTCCTGCAGCTCTGGAGACTGGTTATATATGGCAAGTGTTTAGCCCACTTGATGTAAATATTATGCGTGAAGCTGCTAAACATCTACTTGGAAAACATAACCTTTCAAGTTTCCGTTCAAAAGATTGTCAAGCCGCAAATCCGATAAGAACAATTGATGATATTGATATAATACAAAATGGGAGCCATATACACATCAAAATATCTGCTATTTCCTTTTTACATAACCAAGTGAGGATTATTGTAGGCACTTTGGTTGAATTTGGAAAAAATAGAACCAATCCGCAAGAAATGCTACATATATTAAGCCAATGCAAAAGAAGTGCCGCTGGGGTTACCGCGCCGCCTTTTGGCTTATATTTGGTAAAGATAGATTACTAATTTGATAAAAAATAATCCTGAGCCCTTAAGTTCTCATTGGCATCACTACATATAATACACTTGAATCGTCTTCATCAGTGATAATTGTAGCACTATTACCATCGGCTAAGCTAAACTTACATTTATTTTTTATGCAGGATAGAACATCAAGTAAATAACGCGAGTTGAACCCTATTTCTATAGGGGCTTCATTGTAGTCCACTTCTATGGATTCAGTTGCATCACTGCACTCTTGGGAGTTTGAATGCAAAGTTAGCAGCTTTTCTTGTAGTGAGAATTTAATGGATTTTACTTTATCAGATACAACAACAGAAACCCGATCTATAACATCTGAAAGTTTTTTACTTTCAATAACCATATGCTTATCTTGAGATGCTGGAATAACTGCTTTATAATTTGGAAAAGTCCCATCTATTAATTTTGATATTAGAATATATTCACCGCATGTAAACTTGATTTTTCTGTCTGAAAGTTTTACATTAATTTCATTACAATCATCCAATATTTTTAACAATTCCATGACAGTTTTGCGTGGAATGATTACACCAAATTCGCCATTGATGTTCCCAGGTTTTGGCCTCTTTATACATGATAAACGATGGCCATCAGTTGCAACGCAGTACAGAAACTGCTCGTCTGTATGTAGATATATTCCATTTAAATTATACCTTGTATCATCTAGTGATACAGCAAATTTTGTTTTAGTTAATAAGTCTATCAGGTCCGTATTTAGTAGAATAAAATCATGTTTATAATTATCTTCTTCAAGAGCAGGAAAGCTGTTTGAAACTACATTCGGTAAAGAAAAGTTTGCATTTCCGCAAGACATCAATAATTTTCCTTGGTTGTTTACTTCAAAATTGACATCCAAATCAGCGGGTAACTTCTTCACTATGTCATGTAAAGTATGCGCTGAAATTTTTACTTCTCCTTCTGTTAATACGGTTGCAGCAAGTGAGGCAAACATTGAAATGTCAAGATCAGTTGCCATTAATTTTATGCTGCCATGTTGTGCTTTGATATTTATACATGCCAAAACATCTATTGCATTACGCCTTTCAACCACTCCACTTACTCTGGATAATGTATTTAAAAGACTTGTGCGGCTTACGCTAAAACGCATCTGCTCACACACAGAATTTTGCTTTTTGATTTCTGTATCTACACCTGCAACCTCTGACATTACTAACTCTCAAAAATATATTTTAAATGATATCTGCATCCCATATAAAGTAAAGTGCTATTTATCGAAAGGGCAGTCTGTTTTATACTACAACTGGAAAATCACCTATTCTGTTTCTGTTACAATAATTTACTTTGTATGGCATAAATCATGCATTTTTTGATGCGCTTTTTGAAACCCAAGTAGGGAATAAGTATCATCAATGGTCACTGTTTTTGCTTTTCCATTCACTACCATTGATAACCCCTGCTTCATTTTTAGAATGAGATCTTGATCTATTTTTGTATGCTCTGCCCACGCAAAACTTCCCTGTATTATAGGCAGTGTATATTTAATTTTTTTGTCGATATTGAGAGCTACAGGCTCCTTATCATACTGAAACCCAGAGTTAACGCTTACCTCATCTGCTTTTTTATCAACATAACTAACCATTACATACGGCTTGCGGTTGGTTGTATAATGTTCGCTTTTTTTTTTAGGATAGGATACAATATAACATACTTTCTCTCCATCTTCTGATGCAGTATACACGAGCCAATCTTTATATTTTTCCTTCAATTGCACATCACTAACTGATGCAAAAGTGCCTATTGAAAAAAATATTAGAAATATAAAAAAACTACGCATGCAAACCAAATTTCAAACTTTCAGATTGTATATATCGTTTTACCTTAGCCATCGCCTGCTCAGCCAACTGCCTTATTCTTTCTCTTGAAACACAATATTTTTTACTAAGTTCATCCAGAGTTTGAGTGTTTTCAGACAAATATCTACTAATAAAAATGTCTTTTGCCCTTTCGTTGAGGCTCGCTAGTGCACTGTTTAAAATTGTTTCTTTTAATTCTTTTTCTTCATGATTTTGATAGGTTACTTCTTGACTGACCAAGTTACATGGGATCATATCTTGTAGCTCCCTTTTAGAGTCATCACCTATTTTTATGCAATCATTTAGCGACTGATCCTTACAAGCCAAACGGTAATTCATCTGTATAACGTCTCCTTCGGATACAGAAAGCTCATTAGATATTGCTTTTATTTCTTCATTATTTAAGGTTTCCCTGTTTGTATACTGTAAAATTCTTTTTTTTATTTTACGTAAACTAAAAAATAGTCTTCTTTGTGCTTGCGTTGTGCCTATCTTCACAAATGACCAAGATTTCAATATAAAGTCTTTTATTGAAGCTTCAATCCACCACACTGCATAAGTTGAAAAACGAAACCCTAAATCAGGATTAAACTTTTTTACTGCATGCATTAAACCCATATTCCCTTCCATAACCAGGTCCATCAGCAATAACCCATAATTTTTGAACTTCATTGCAATTTTCACTACCAAATTCAAATGGCTAGTAATCAATTTGTGAGCAGAAGAAACATCCTTATAGTTATTCCAATTTTTTGCTAATCGTACCTCTTCCTCTTGAGACAGCATGGGAAATTTTCGCACCCTAGCAATATATTGCATGAGATTGGTTCTGCTATCGACACATAAGTTTGCCATTGAGGTCAACATAACAACTTAAATTAAAAATCCATACATATAATATATTAATTTTCGGGGAAAAATTCAAGCTTTGATTTGAAAAAAGTACAAATTTTCCATCTAATTTCTTAGAGGCAGTAGGCCGCAGTATTAGCTAATTGGATAACATTATGTAACTTTAGATGATATTCTACCAGCACAACAATGAACGTTACAATTTAAATAAATAATGTTATTCCAGTGCCTTGACACTGGAATCCACATTTCTTTTTCTAGATCCCAGTGTCATGCTACTTGAATGACAAGAAAAAACCCACTGGGATAACAAGACTGAGATAGACTAGAAATTAAATGCTACTCCAGCTTCTGCACCAACAGTGCTGTAAAGGACTTTGATTTTGGCATCGTCTTTAGTTTCCTTACCAAAGTTAGCACCATAAGAGCCGAAATAACGAGCACCAGCATAAAGCTTGATTTCTGGAGTTACGTCATAGCTAACACCAGCTTTTGCTTGATAAGCAACACCAAATCCAGAATCTTTATCACCACTAACTTTTGTTGCTAAAGGATTGTTTATATATGCTGCACCAACACCAACACCAATATATGGAGTAATGGGCATATCTTCAATTGCTACATCATAATAAACATTAACTAGCCCTGAAATTGCTGTTAAGTTATTTGCAACTCCTCCTGCTGGAACAGGAGTTCCAGTTACCTTAGTATCTTTATTTAGCCATGAATAAATCCCTTCAACATCAACTCTGATATCGTCCATTTTGTAACCAAATGCACCACCACCGGCTATAAAAGAAGCGTTGTACAAATCAGTAGTGTCGGCTGTATCTTCAGTTTTCTTTTTAAGACCTGTAACACCATCAATTTTTGTGAAAAGAGGTAAAATTTCACCGTTGTATTGCAAACGAACGTAGTAGCTAGTTTCTTCATCACTTATTGGACCAACAGGATCTGAAAAAGCAGAGTTTGATAAACTTAGCAACGTTGCTAAAGCGGCTGCTGAAAAAAACTTTTTATAATGCATAATTGTCCTCGTAAAAAAATTAAAATTCCACTCTAGCAGTCTAAATAACAACTAAAGTTAAGTCAAGTGCTAACTTAATAACACAAAATATTCTACATTTTAACTAATTTTTAGGAGAAGACAAAGATTTTATTAATGAATAAATACGACTTTTGATTTTTTGGTATAGCTAACACAGGTAAGATTTACTATCGAAAGACCTCGTCATCCCGCTACTTGTTAGCGGATGAATACCGCGAATGAATCGCGGTATGACGTAGGGCTTATAGGCGCACTATATGAAGAAGTACTAGCGTTGGAAATATTAGAAAAAAAATACTTACACTAAAAGAAACTTCAGTAGTAAACTTAAAAAGGGAGCTTAAACCCAGGTGGTAAACCCATCATGCCTGCAAGATCAGAAGTTGCATTCGCCATATCTTCTTCTGCTTTTTTAACGGCATCATTAAACGCTGCTGTTACTAAATCCTCTACTATATCTTTTTCCTCATTTCTCATAAGTTCTAAGTCTATGTTCACCTTTTTAGCTTTATAGCTACCTATTTTTATGACTTCCACTAATACAGAAACTTTGCCACCACCAGAAATACCTTGAAACTCTTTCCCAACATATTTTTCTTGAGCTTCTGCAAGCTTTTTTTGCATCTCTTGCGCTTGTTTCATTATTTGACTAAAATCCACAACTTACTCCTTATTTTCTATATTAACTACTTTTGCACCTTTAAACGTATCAAGGATATCCTTAACTGCAGGTGCATAATTTAAATTACTCACTTCCCTGTTTATATAACCCGTATCAACTGTAATAACCCACTCTTGCTGAGTCACCTGATTTAAGTAATTTTTTAAATCATTGCAAAAATTACTATCCAACTTAGATACAGCTTTTAATTTTAAATATCCAGGTTTACAATCTATTAATTGTAGATTATTACACAGTTGTTTGTAAAGATAAATTTGGTTACTCCGCCTTAATAGTTGCAAAATCTTATCAAAATCGTAATTTTGTTGTTTATTTTCCACATGGATCCCAGTGTCAGCTACTCGGATGACAGAGTGGGGTTTTTCCACATATTTTTTTGGATCCAAGTAGTCAGCTACTTGGATGACAGAGGGGGAAGGTGCAACAGGTCTGCCCTGTCTATTTCCTTGCTCTACATTCTGTGAAAGAATTTTTTTGATCACTTGTTCCGGAGAAGGCAGATCAGAAAGATAGCAAAGACTAATTAGCATCATTTCAGCAGCAACATCGTTGCATGTTGAAGTTTTTATATCTTGAATACCTTTAAGCAACACCTTCCACAATCTCGAAAAAAATATTAAAGACTTCTTTATACTTAAATCTTTTATCCTATTTTTTTCATGCTCTGTAACTGCACTATCAATTTCTTTTGTAATCAAAAAACGGCATACTAACTGAATTGTTTGCAATAGACCTTCAAAAATACTAAGTGGGTTTGCTGTTTTTATCGCCTTGTCAAACACTGATAGAGCTTTCTGCAAATCACCTTCTAATATTGCGCCTAATAGATCGAATATAATATCTTTATCCACTAGGCCAAGTATGTCTGTCACATTTTTAGTGGATATTGCACCATCTTTGCCATGTAGCATTGCTTGATTCATCAAAAACAAGGCGTTACGCATTGAATTTCCAGAGTGTCGTGCAATTAATTCTAATGCTCCCTTTTCAATGAAGTAACTCTCTTTTTGTGCAACATCATTTAAACGTTCCACTATTTTAGCTACAGGAATGTTGTGTAAATCAAATCTTTGACAACGTGCAATAATAGTTATTGGTATCTTTTTTATTTCCGTAGTTGCTAAAATGAACTTTACACTAGATGGTGGCTCTTCTAGGGTTTTAAGTAATGCGTTAAATGCACTGCTAGATAGCATGTGTACTTCATCTATAATGTAAACTTTGAATTTAGAGCTTATAGGTGAATAACAAATATCTCCCAGGATTACTTTAATATCGTCGATGCTAGTGTGACTTGCTGCATCGATTTCAATTACATCTGGATGGCTTGAATTTTTTATTGCTAGACAATTTTCACATGATCCGCAGGGTTCAAAAATTGGCCCCAGGGAACAATTCAAGCATAAAGCTATTATCCTTGCAGTGGTAGTTTTACCAACTCCACTACTACCAGAGAGCAGTATAGATTGTGGAATTTTGTTTAAAGTAAAAGCATTTTCTAATACACGCACTAATATATCTTGACCTACTAGATCTTTAAAGCTACTAGGACGATGTTTTAATGCTATATTCATAGCCTCGGATAAAACAAATAATGAAATAGGTATGCAACCCAAAAAGGTTCTGATATGGCTGCTTCATTTCTGATCTGACCAAATTACAGAGTTTTTGCCTGCATACCTTATAAAATATTATACTTTTTTTTTTATTTAGCAAGGTATATCCTATATTAACCTTAATAATTTATATGTTAGACCTTTTGCAACATTACTTTGGAGTAAACAACTGTTACCTAAAATACTCTTCCCTTGTCATTCCAACTTGGATCCCACAACTGTACGAACGTTGTAGTTTGGAAGCAATTCCCACCAGTGGGGTGTCATCCCAGTGCCCAGACACTGGGACCCAGCTTCTATGCAACTTAATTAAAAACGTTTGTTTTAGCGTAAGACAACTACCTTTAGCTCATCAGCTCAGTTATAAGCAAAATTTCTGGATTCCAGTGTCAAGCACTGGAATGACACCATTTGCTGTGCAATTTACCTTCAAAAATGAATGTTCGTACAGCTATGCTTGGATCCAGAGAAAAAAGATGTGGATTTCAGTGTCACACACTGGAATAACAACCTATAGGTACTGGGATAACAAAAGAGGAATATTATGATTTTATATCATTTTCCTCTTTGTCCATTTTCACGAAAAGTTAGAGCTTTTCTAAAAGAAAAAAAATTAAGCTGTGATCTAGTGTATGAAAATCCGTGGGAAAAGCGGAATGCATTCATGGAGATCAATCCAACTGGGCAAGTACCAGTGTTAATAGATAATAACTTTGTAATAGCGGATAGTAATGCCATTTGTGAATATATAGAAGAGACTTACAATAGCGACGTCAAATTACTTAGTTCATCCACTATTATTAAGTCTAAAATACGTGCTCTAATCAATTGGTTCGACAACAAATTTTACAATGAAGTTACTAAGTATATTATGAATGAAAAAGTAATTACTAACCGCAGCCCTGATTCTAGGTTTCTCCATGCAGCTCAGCATAACCTGCTTTGCCATATAGAATACGTTGAACACTTAATTAACAAAAACGTTTGGCTTGCAACTGATAAGTTCACTTTGGCTGATATTACTTTAGCATCGCATATTTCCGTAATGGATTATGTAAGTAGTTTTCCATGGGAAAAAAGTAAAATTTTAAAAGAGTGGTACTCCATTGTTAAATCAAAGCCTTGTTTTCGTGAGATATTATTAGAGAGAGTTTCCGGTTTAACCCCTCCTAAACATTACGCTGACCTTGATTTTTAACTTATGTTAGCTTTAAAGCTACAGTCATTCCTTCATCAGTTGGAATCAATATAGAGAAATATTTTTTTTCATCTGATAATCTATCATTAAACTCCCTCATAGCATACCATGATTTTTCTGATACTTCTTTTGGAGGCGATTCTAAAAATACTGTGTTAAACAATAAAGTATTATCTGCAACGATTAGCCCATCTCGTTTAATGTATAACTCTGCCCAATCTAAATACTTAGGATAACTACTTTTATCAGCATCGATGAATATCATGTCAAATGGTGCTTTTGCTGATAATTTATTAATTTTTTCCAGTGCATCGCCTTCTATTAGAGTAATTTTATCACTTAGATTAAAAGTACTAAAATTTTTTTTTGCTATTCTTGAGTGTTGAGGATTATTTTCTATTGTATATATATGACCGTCTTTCAGTAGAGCTTTTGCCATGCAAATCGACGAATAACCGTATAACGTGCCAATCTCAACAATACTTTTAATTTTATGGATTTTTATAAATAAGCTTAATAGCTTTCCTTCTTCAGGGCCAATCTGAATATGTTGCTTTTTTTCAAGAATACAATATTCTTTTATTTTTTTATATTCTTTTGCAAATAGATTTCTTATATATGACAATTTTATGCTAAAATTATTACGCATATATTATAAATTAGGAGGACTTAATTCATACACAATTTATAAATATAATAATATAGTTTGAAATAATAAAAACATTTATTTTAAGTTATTATTTCATAGTATAAAATTTTAAGTGACAAAAATTATTATATATCGTACTATAGTTAACTAGTATAATAAACAGTCGATTATTATACTAGAATTAAAGGGACTGTTTATGCGCATTTCTCTTTTTAAAATGTAATTTTTATAATCAATTAGAGGGGGTTATATGTCTTATACTATTGCTGGTGAAGTTGAAACGTTAAACAAAAAATCTAACAAGAATGAAGGGGTTATGTTACTACATAATCCAGCTTATCGTGAAAAGTATAAAGAACGTTTTAATGAAGCTCAGAAAAAAGTTATGGATATGGTTCAGTTTTATGATGGGACAATAATATTAATAGAGAATAAAATCGCTATGTATTACTACACTTGGCACAGTAAAAAAAGAGAGTTTGAGCGTAAAAAACAACAAACAGTAGTGAAAAACAATGACTCAGCATAGAGTCTTTTATATGGTAAGCTACAGTGGTATTACTTCACTATAGCTTACCATATAATTCATCTATTACGTTAGTGAAGTATTTCAGCTCTTTATACCCTTCATGTTTAACTTTATTATGCTCTATATATGACTTACCATCATCGTTAAGCTTGATGAAAAATATTGGAGTGGCTGTGATACCAAGTTTATTAATTGCCAGTGATTTATCATTTATGATTTTATCCATCATTTTCTTATCATTAATGCATTGGTTAAATGCATCTTGCTTTAAGTTGCTTAGCGCAGCAATTCTTTGTAGTAAAGTCAAATCACTTAAATTGTAGTAATTCCACGAATCTATTGAGTTAAAAACAGCTTTGTTAAAATTAAAGTAGTCTTCTTGTTTTTCGTAGCAATGACTTAGCATTGCAGCCTTTAGCCCTCTGTAATCCAAAGGAAAATGACGAAATATGTATAACATCTTACCTGTGTCTATATATTTCTCTTTAATTTTAGGAAAGACATTCTTATGAAAAAGAGAGCAGTGATAGCAAGTTAATGAAGCATATTCTATCATTAGAATTGCTGCTTTTGGATCTCCTAATAATTTATCATCAGGTAATAGTGATAGTAACTCCTTTGATGTTATTTCATTAGTTTCTTTTTGAATATGTTGGTTAACAACTGCATAAGAATTAACACTCATAAGAATTAGTAAAAACAATAGTCTAAAAATCATTACAATATAAATACTTAACTTACTAAAAAAATATATTTTATATAAATAATGTCAAGGTAACTTTTGTTTAGCAAAGCTTTCAGCCCTATCTTTAAATGCAGCAATTATTTTACTTTGTGTATATTTATATACTGAGTTTAATAGAATTGAAAATGAGTTGGACTTAAACTTAAACTCTATATAAAACTTTACCATAGTTTTATTTTCGTCTATGGGAATGAATTGCCATTTATTGTATAGATGTTTAAATATTCCATTTGATGATATAGCTTTTATCCAACCTTCATTTGTTCCACTTGGAGAAAGAAAGGTTACTTCTGATGTGTACCTTCCTTTAATACCATGAAAAGCTGCAAGGAGATCCACAATCATTTGATTGTCATTTTTTTCTTTTATATAAACGGCTTTGCACCAAGGAACAAAATCAGGATACCTTTCAACATCAATTACAATTTGGAATACTTCATTAGGCGAACATAGGAAGGTACCTTGTTCTCTGTATTGATGAAGCATAAATGTTAAACCAACCAAAATAGGATCCGTATCTACCGTCAGCCTTAGTAGATTCCTGAGACCTGAAGTTAAGGTGGGCATCGCATATTAGTTTCAACGAAACCAGCAGAGGCAATTCCCTTCTCTAGAAATTATCGCTCGGGAAATTTAACTTAACTCATAACGCATAGCACAGACCCCTACTTGAATTATAGATGATTTACACAAGGCATGTCTATAGGTATATTAAAAGTCAGCGATTATTATTTAATCTTTATTAAACTTTGCATTCTAAGTATCATAGTTAATAAATATATCTTATGAATATTACTAAAGTTTTAATCATTATTGTTTTTATTGTAATTTCTTCAAGTGCTTATACTAATTGTACAGATCACAAAATTTTTGTGCATACTATGAAGCAACAAGTGAATGGTATATCTACAAAAGAAAATAGAAAAAACCTAGAGCATGTACACGAAAAGCTCCGGGAGGTCATTCAGAATAATGTTAACCTCAAAGGAATATCGCAATTCGTTATAGGAAAACATTGGGCTTTAGTTAAACAAAAAGAAAAAGAAGATTTTTTAAGAGAGTATGAAGTGTATCTTACGCGTTTGTGCGTTAAAATTTTATATAAATACATGCATGATAGTGAAATGATCATAATGAGCTCAAAAGCGGTTGACGATGAAACTTGCTTAATTGGTACAAGATTTTCTTACGGTGATGAAGAATTTACAAATGTTGATTTTAAAGTTACTAAAAATAACAGTTCTTTCTTGATAAGTGATGTTGTAATGAGTGGAATAAGTATTGCTATTAATCAACGTTCTCAATTTAGTGAGAAGATTGATACGCATGGTATAGCGAGCGTTATAGATGAATTAAGGTGCAATAATGATCTATATGCCTCATTGGCCTAAGCCACTTGGTAGCAGGCCGAATGATTTTTCTCTTGATCGCATAAAAAGCTTTCTAAATAAATTGGGCAATCCTGAGAAAAAAATGCCGCCCATAATTCATATAGCCGGAACTAACGGGAAAGGTTCAACACTAGCATTTATAAGACATATAATGCAAGCAGCAGGGTATAAGGTACACGCATACACCTCCCCACATTTAGTGAATTTTAATGAAAGAATAGTTATTGCAGGCAGTTATATCGATGATAATGAATTATATAGCTTGTTAGAAGAATGCCGTGCCGTAATTGCAGAACAGCCTATCACTCTGTTTGAAGCTGCAACGATCGCAGCTTTTTTGGCTTTTTCTCGTCATAAAGCCGATATAACTTTAGTTGAAGTGGGTATGGGTGGAAGGCTTGATGCAACAAATGTTATAGATAATCCGATTTTAACGATCATCACTTCCATTGCCCTTGATCATACAGAATATCTTGGCCCTACTGTGGAAATTATAGCAGGTGAAAAAGCTGGAATAATGAAACCTAATGTTCCTTGCGTAATAGCACCACAAGAAAAATCTATAATGAATACACTAGAATTCCATGCAATAAATAAGAAATCTCCTCTATATAGAGGAGGTCTTGAATGGAATTGCAAAAAACAACTATCTGTCATCCAAACTGGGATCCAGAAACAAAAAAATGAGTGGTCACGTGCTGGAGCTCAAATGATTTTTCAATCGGCTATTCAATCAATAGAATTTTCTTTGCCCTCTTTAAAGGGTGATCATCAGGTGATTAACGCAGGCAATGCTATTGCAGCATGTAGTATTTTAAGTGGAAAGTATGAATTTGACATTGGAAAAGAGAGTATTACTTCAGGTTTACAGCATACCTACTGGCCTGCACGACTAGAGCTCATAAAAGAGGGTAATTTAATTTCTTTATTACCGAAAGATTGGAAATTATTTTTAGATGGTGCGCACAATAATGACGGTGCTAGAGTGCTATCTCAGTGGGTAAAAGATAATTTTGCTGAAGGTATCTATATAATTTTTGGTGTTACTCGTAACAGAAATGTAGAAGAGTTCTTAGAGCACTTAAAGCCATATATCAAGCTACTATGTGCGGTTTGTGTTAAGTCTGAACCTCAAGCAACAAATACAAATTTGATTAGGGAAAAAGCCAATAACATAGGAATAAAAGCAGTTGAATGTGAGTCAATTGGCGATGCAATATCAAATCATATATTAAAAGCCTCTATTCAAAACGTCAAAACCATACTAATCTGTGGCTCGTTATTTCTAGCCAGAGATTTGAGTATGGAGAATAATCAACCCGTATCCGTTCAGCAGAGTGGCAGAATAAGGTAGACAAGGTGATCTAAAAAGATAATCATAGAGCAAAAGTGAGGTAATATGGTAAACCTTTTAGAACTTTGCAAAAATTTACAGCAAAAAATAGAAAGGTTAGAAGCAAAAATAGAAAGATTGGAAAAAGAGAATGAAAGTTTAAAAGCAGAAAATAAGGCTTTATCTTATTTGCGTGTATGAAAATAAGAAACTCTCTTATTATTGATTTTGCTCAAAAACGAAAATAGGAGAAGCTGCTGAACTTTATATTACGTTTGCTTCAGTTATCCTGTTTTTCTGAAGAGCTGCTATAAAATTTCGTAGTGAAGTCACTTAATTTTTACACATCTATTGTAGAGTAAGAAGAGCCGAATTTGGGACGAAAATGCTAGCTGATGCTTGGACTTTACTGACACTTACACTACTTGAAACTATACTTAGTGTAGACAATTTAATCTTTATTTCTCTAGCAATAGATAAAGTACCAAATGTGCTGAGAGAAAGAGTGCGCCTTATGGGCCTTGGATTAGCGCTATTAATGCGTTTTGTAATACTATTTTTTACATCATCTATATTGTCAATGCAAAAAACTATATTTCACACTGCATCAGCAAGGGATTTACTTATGATCGCAGGGGGATTATTCCTTATTGTTAAAAGCTCTATGGAGTTACGGGATGACATCTTTGTATGTAAGAAAAATAAAAAGAAAGCAAACGTTAAATCAAAATTTTTTTTAGTTGTGCTACAAATTATATTAATAGATTTAGTTTTTTCGGTTGATTCGATATTAACTGCTATAGCACTAACTTATAACATGGTAATAATTGCTACAGCATTTACATTTTCCATGCTAGCAATGCTGTTTTTATCAAGTTATACCGCCCAGTTAATCAAATCTAACCCAGGGTTAAAAATAATCGCCATTTTATTTATTTTACTTGTCGGTGTGTACCTCATACTTCATGGATTTCATATAGAATTACCAAAAGGATATTTGTATTCTTCATTTATGTTTGCACTGCTTGTGGAATCTATAAGTAGCATCAAGAAAAGGCACAGTGCATAATCAAATTCTTGCGTCACTAGATAAAATTTTAAGTCTTATGCTATCTTTTCTTAAAGTAAAAACCTCAAGTGTTTTTGCACTTGAGGCTCGATCAAAAGAAAAGTTTTTATCATCCTCCTATTTTTAGTGATTTTATAAGAGCCCTTCGATCTGGATCTGTGAGATAGCTAGCTACTCTGTCTCTCATTTCCTTAGGTAGTTTTTCTAAGTTAGAATGTTTCATAACTATGTCGCTCGCATCTAATAAATTTGCTTTTTTTATTCCTCTCTGACATTGAGTTGCTATCATACTTTCTATCATATTAGCATATAGAGGGTAGTCAGTTTTATATTTCTCTATATTTTTAGTTTCTTTTAACTTTTCTTGTAAATTAGTATCTTTATTAGATAAGTAGCCTGCCAATTTGTTTATATCGTTCTCAAATAAAAATTGATAGAATGAGATATTGCTGTTACCAATTTTTTCTTCCTTCATTTTTTTTATCTCATTTAGCACTTGACTTTGAAAATTATCCCAAAACTCAGATAACTCAGCATGATTACTAATATAATCTGGTTTTATCACCTTAGGGTCACGTAATATGATGTGCTTAGTGAGAATTTTGCTACACTCAGTAGAAGTTATTTCACTATACCCAATAGCAAAATTTAAAACAGTATGCCTACTATCAACTTTTTCATTAACATCTGCACCTGCCTCTATGAGAATTCTTACTAACTCTGCATCGTCATAAGAAATAGCCTTGCGTAAAGGAGCCCAACCCCTATTTTTCATATTAACATCCGCACCTTTTGATATCAGAAACTTTACTATATCTATATTTCCCCTTTCAATAGCTACTGTCAAAGTAGTATCTTGACCCATTCTACCGTAAGCATTAACATTAGCTCCACCTCTTATGAGCTCCTCAATTTGATTTGCATTTCCTGCCCTCAAAGCATCAAAAAGCTGTCCGTTTAATCTTGATTGTACTTCGTTCATAACCCTCTCCAATAAAAATTAATTATAACATATCTTTCACAGTAAAGCTAATAAAATTACCATGCTAGCATAAAGTAGCAACCGATTAGGACAATGGAATTTCAAGAGACTCAACAAAGCAAGATTTAAAGCAATGCCATCAATAGCCAGATATGTGTTTCTTTGTTCATACCATGCTACCGAAGGCAAATAAATCACTCCCACTCAATAGTTGCAGGTGGTTTGGAAGTTATATCATACACAACTCTATTTACCCCGGAAACGTTATTAACAATTATACTGCCAACATTTTGTAAAAAATCCCAAAATACTAGCAAGTGCTGATCCTTATCTTCAAATGGAAATGCATCGGCTGTCATACCATCAGATGATGTTACAGCCCTTAAAGCACAAACATATCCGTATGTACGACCATCTCCCATGACGCCTACAGTTTTTATTGGTAATAATACAGCAAAAGCTTGCCATATCTTATCATATAGATCGTAATTTTTCATCGTATTAATATATATTTCATCTACTTCTTGCAATATTTGCACCTTTTCTTTATCGACTTCACTTATAATTCTCACTGCAAGGCCAGGTCCTGGAAATGGATGTTGAAATATTATCTCATCTGAAAGCCCAATTTCCTTTCCAAGTAGCCTTACCTCATCTTTAAAGAGGTAACGTAAAGGCTCCACTAGCTTCAGGTTCATCTTTTCTGGCAACCCACCAACATTATGATGAGACTTAATTGTACTCGTGTTATCTGAGGCATGCCCTGACTCAACTACATCAGAGTAGATGGTACCTTGCATCAAAAAATCCACATCACCTATTTTTTTTGCTTCTTCTTCAAACACTTCAATGAAAGCGTTACCGATAATTTTTCGCTTTTCTTCTGGATCAGTTATTCCCTTTAACCTACTCAAAAATAAATTTGATTTATCAACGTAGTTTATCGGAATCTCTTTCAACATAGCAATAGTCTGGTTCTTGCGTAACAACCCAGTATCGATAAAAATACAGTTCAATTGTTTTCCTATAGCTTTATGTGTGAGAGCCGCTGCAACACTTGAATCAACCCCACCACTTACTGCAGCAATTACTTTTTTCTCTCCTACTACATTTTTGATTTTTTCCTTCTGCTTTTCAATAAACGACTTCATTGTCCAGTCTCTTTCACAATTTGCAATATCCAAGAAGTTAGAGAGCAATTTACTGCCATTTGTTGTGGGCCTCACTTCAGGATGGAATTGAGTACAGTAAATCTTCCGCTGTTCGCTAACAATCATTGCAATTGTTTGATTTATCACACCTGATGCGATAACAGTAAATCCCTGTGGTATAGTATCAACACTGTCCGCATGGTTCATTAATACATCCACTTCAGAATTAACATCCCAGGTATCCTTTATAATGGGGGATTCTTTTAGTATCTTGATTTTAGTTCTGCCAAACTCCTGTTTGAAACTCTCTTTTACTTTTGCTCCAAAATAATGACAAATGAGTTGCTGTCCATAGCATATTCCAAGTATAGGAACGTTTGTTGCCTCATTAAGTTTTATAATTTCATGTACTACTCTACTTGTTTCAGAACAATTATCATTTACAGATTGTGGTCCTCCAGAGAGAATAAACCCATTGAATTTTGATATTGTTTCAAAACTGATGTTGCTTGGAAATATCTCACAATAAACGCCCATTTCTCTGACTTGTCTTGCGATAAGCTGTGTAAACTGTGAACCAAAATCAATAATGGCAATTGCTGACAATTTGCTCCTCCATATTATTTAAAATGATATCTGATAATAAAGAAAATAATGGAGTAAGTAAACTAAGACCTCTTTAAAAGCTTTAACGTGTGGTGCAAGTTAGCTATATAGCTAATTTTCCTACACCATGCCGCCGCGGCGCTAACAAGTAGCGGGATGACGGTTGTCAGGGTGTCATCCAAGTAGCCGACACTGGCAAGACGGCAGTGCTTCCTTCTTCTGTCATCCCAGTGCTTCCTTCTCCTGTCATCCCAGTGCCTCCTTCTTCTGTCATCCCAGTGCCCAGACACTGGGATCCAGGATTTTGACTGTAAACAAGCATACTATACAACATTTTCAATGAAACTGCCAAAAACTGGATTCCAGCGGGCTTTGTTGCATAGCGTTCAGAAAAACTAGCAGTTACTGACAAAATTCATTATAAAATGACGATTTAACTGATTAAGGATAAATATGCCAGTCAAAATGAAGGTCCGTAACCAAAATGAATATAACAAATTTTTGCAAGAAAGAGGAAATATTTTTCGTTACATCGATGAAGCTATCGAAAATTGGTATGAAAATAGTCCAAAAATGCAGGGCGGCAACTATATTTATAGTGATAAAGTTGTAATTTTGGTGCATATAATCGTCAATCTTTTTAGAATTGGTTTAAGACAAACGGTAGGGTTTATAAAAGGATATTTGCAACAAATAGGAAGAGATTTGGCAGTTATCAGCTATTCACAAGCATCAAAAGAAACTTGATATTAAGATAAATGATTGCAGAAAATAATATGGAAGATATTGAAATTGCTATAGATAGTACAGATTTACAACAACACTCCTGAAAGAAAATAGCGCTGACAGAAAATATCGCAGCTATAGAAAATTGCATGTAATGTTGAATATGAACAGCCATAGCTGTAAAATACAGTAACGGTCTGATCACTATGGAGCCTGTGATTTGCTTAAAGAAGTTCATGCCATAAAAGCACTATATGCAGACAGAGCATATGACAGACATAAACTCTATAAATTGTGTGATGAATGCGGCATAAAGACGAAAATTCCTCCAAAAACCGATGCAGCAGAGCATCCAAAGTTGGACTACATGGCAGAGAGAAATGCTGCAATTAGACTAATAAAGTCATATGATTGCATAAAAAAGTGGAAAGAAAAAGTAAATTATGGAAAGAGAGCTCACATTGAAGGATTTTTCTCAAGATTAAAGCAAATATTCGGATTTAGTTTTAGGAATAAATCTGAGATAAATCGAGAAAAAGAACTGCTAATCAAATGCTATTTGCTCAATAAATTCACTGATATTGGTATGGCTAAATTTGAGATAGTTACATGAATTTACCATAAATCACCATCTCATAAAGTGCGATGCAACAAAGCCCACTGGGATCCAGCGAACTTTGTTCGCAAACGAACCTAGTAGATAAATATAAAATTTTACATTAAAACATAACACTATGGTGGAACTATATGCAAAATAGATCCCAGTGTCACGCACTGGGATGACAAGAAAGAGTTTTGGGATGACAAGAGGGAGTTTTGCTATGACAAGAAGATGCCACTGGGATGACACCATTAGTTGTACATGTTGCTTTAAAATATAAAGTTCGTACAATTGCGTGTCAGCTACTGGAATGACAAGAAGATGGTACTGAAATGACACCTGTTGTTGTACCTTCATATGCCAAAATTTAATTAATTTTATTATTCCTCAGCCTTTTTAGGTAGCACTGAACTTCATCGTTAATCTGATTACTAAACAGTATAAGCGCTGTCATGTTGATGAGAGCTAAACAAGAGAACAAAGTTCCACCGATATTGGCAATAGCCATTATATCTTTAGAAAGGCCAGAGAAAAACGCCACAATTATTACCGCTATGCGATATATCACTATACTTTTTGCACCGAATAAATATAGCCACCCCATTTCACAACAATATACAAATGAAATTATTGAAGAAAATGCAAATAAAGGTGCAGCTATGGCTAAAAGTATAGGAAACCATGGAGAAACAGTTTCAAATGCCTTTTGAGTAATTAATATCCCTTCACCAACACTAGTCTGGTATGCACCTGTTATTACTATTGTTATTCCTGTTAAACAGCAAATTAACATTGTGTCAAAGCATGGTTCTATCATAGCGACTAGTCCAGTTCTTACTGGTTCTTCATCTTTAGTTGTTGCATGAGTAATTGCAGCAGAGCCAACACCTGCTTCGCTGGCAAAAATTGCTCTTTGAATTCCAGCAATAAATGCTCCTACCATCCCTCCGCCAACAGCATTAAAATCTATCATGCTGGAAAATAATATCTTAAATGTGTGACCAAGATTGTGGATATTAAATCCAATAATAACAATGCAGCTACATATATATATGAGTGACATAATAGGCACTAGTGCAGAAGATACTCTAGCTATCCTTTTAATTCCGCCAATAATCACTAGAGCAAGCAGCGCAGAGATTATGGAAGAAAAAAACCAAGAGTGACCATCTACCCAACTTGAATAGCCAGATAATATTGAAACCATTTGGTTGGTTTGAAACGCTACACTTCCACCAAGACCTGATAATACAAAGAATACTGCATATATTGCAGCTAAAACAATACCAAGTTTTTTAAATCCAAATTCCTCCAGACCATTCCTTATATACTGAAAGGGACCACTAAACAATTGCTCCTGATCTTCTGTTCTATGTCTAAATGCTAAAGTCACTTCGGCAAATTTTGCTGACATACCAAAAAAACCTGTAATCATCATCCAAGGCACCGCTCCTGGCCCTCCCATTGAAACTGCAATTGCGACTCCAGCAACAGTTCCAAGGCCTACTGTGCTTGAAAGTGCAGTCATAAATGCCTGAAAATGCGTAATATGACCATCATGGTGATTCGTGTCATATTTTCCACATAAAATAGCAAACGCATGCTTAAACATTCTTATGTTGAGAAATCCAAAACGTAATGTTAGAAACACATAACCAAAAGCTAGTAGAAAGATTATAAATGGCACGTAAAGGATTTTGAAAAACAGCACTTCATTCATGAAGTTATTTATTCCATTCAACACAGCATCATAACTTTCATAAAAACCTGAAGCAGCGTACACATCATTAAACAATAGGCAAAATAACACCATACAAAGTAATCTATAAATCATGTTAATACCCTTTAGAATTGTAATAAGAATCTATTGTATTCAAAACTTCCCTTCTTAGTAGATATATTGCAACAGCATTTGGAATCATAAGGCACATGAACAAACTGTCGCCTAGGTAAGATATAAATTCTATGTTTTTTGACATACAACTAATATACACTGAAACCACTATAAGAATTTGGAACGGTATCAGTATTTTTTTATTACCAAATAAATACAGCAGAGCAACTTCACAGTAGTAACAATAAGCTATTATTGTAGAAAATGCAAAGGAAAACATCATTAGCGGAAAAACTAACTTGCTGAACAAGGGCAAAACTGTTGAAAATACCGAACTAATTAGTGTAATATCACCCACGTTATCAGTGCTATGCATACCAGTAATAATTATCACGATACCAGTCAAAAATGAGATTAATATTGTGTCTATAAGTGGTGCAATCATTGCAACGCATCCAACTTTAATTGGATCTTCTTCTTTTACAGTTGAATGTGCTATAGCTGCTGTTCCGGTACCTGCTTCGTTAGCAAACACTGATCTTCTCACTCCGGCTATTAATCCGCTCAATACTCCGCCTCCTATAGCTGATTTGTTAAAGATGTCTTGGAATATTATGGATAAAGCATTCAGCAAGTTACTTCCGTTTACATAAATTAAATATATACACATACCCACATATAGCACTATCATAATTGGTGCTAAGCTTGTTGAAACGAAAGCAATGCGCTTTATTCCTCCCAATATTACAATTAAGACAAGCAAGGATATGATAATGGACACGTTGTATTCGAAGAGGTTATTTGACAATGCTGCTATCTGATTTGCTTGAAATGGTATACCGCCCAAAATCATTGCAATAAGTAGCATAATCGCATAAGTGAAGGCAAGAAATCTACCAGTTTTTGCAAATCCAATTTTTGCAAGCCCGTACTTCATGTAATAAAAAGCCCCGCCAGTTGTATTTTCAGAGCGATAAGTGAATGCAAGCACCACCTCGGCAAACTTTATCGACATACCAAGTATTCCGGTAATTACCATCCAAAAAACTGCACTTGGACCTCCTATTGTGATAGCTATTGCAACTCCTGATATTGTTCCAAGGCCAACTGTCCCTGAAATTACTGTTGCAAACGCTTGAATATGAGTGATGATACCATTGTTATTACCATTACACTTTAGATTAAATAGCGTCTGTACTCCATGCTTGAATAATCTAAAGTTAATGAATTTGAACCGAACCGTACAAAAAACTCCAGTTGCAATTACCCAAATAATTATAAATGGAATGTTGAATATCTTTATGTACAGAAATGAATTTAATAGTCCACTTATCTTCAAAATCATGCAGTTTTCTATTTTTTGTTAGCTAACGAGTTGTATATGTAAAATATATGTAAAACCCGATGCTTATTGGAATAGTAAGTGTATATACTATACCTAAAATTGGTAGAGTCATCCAGGGCTTACTGATGAAAAACACAATAAGTACTCCAAAAAATGACACAAATATATAGGATAGGCTTTTGGGAATATAAATATATTTTGCGGAGAAAGTTGGAATGTGACTTATCGAAAAAAATGAAATGGCCAGAAAGTAACAAGCTACGTTTCTTGTGTTAAAAAATCGCTCTATGAGAAGTAAGTATTCACTCTCATGAGATTGAAAGGTAATAATTATTGGCAACAAAGAAAGTAAAGCACACACTGGAGCTGGAACACCAGAAAAGAAAAATTTTTTCCAGTATGGTTGTTCTGAGTGTAGCGAAACATTAAATCTTGCAAGTCTTATTGATATGCAGATTACGTATATCATTACTAAAATCCAACCTATGACTTTGATTTCGTTTAGCTTCCAAAAATACAAAAGAAATGCAGGCGCTGCACCAAAATTTAGAAAATCTGCAAAAGAATCAAGCTGGGCTCCAAAATCGCTAGTTGATTTTAGAATTCTAGCTATTCTGCCATCCATTCCATCTATTATTGCTGCAATGATGATAAAAATTACTGAGAATTCCCATTGTTCATTAAATGTAAATTTAAGTGAAGTGAGACCAGAACATAAACCCAATAAAGTTATAAAATTTGGGAATAATTTAGTAATAGGTAAGAATCTACTGTTACTTCCATCGTTATTCATATAACGTCAAAAGTAAGCTTCTCTTGAACGTTTTCCTTATTTAAGTTTGCTATAATTGTTTCACCACCAATAACAGTTTGCCCTTCTGAAACTCTTACTTCTATATCAGCAGGAACATAAATATTCACTCTACTGCCAAATCTTATAATTCCAAACCTTTCACCTGCTTTTACGTTCTGGGATACTCCTAAATTACAAACGATACGACGTGCAATTAATCCAGCTATTTGTTCTACAATAATTTCTTTTTCCTTTTGATACTCAATTACAATAACCTGCTTCTCATTTTCATTACTAGACCTATTGCTCATTGCGGATACAAACTTGCCTTTTTTATAACTCATTTCCTTTATCGTACCAGATATTGGTATACGGTTCACATGGACGTTCAAAACACTTAAAAATATGCTAACAAGTGTGAACTTCTTCTCTTCTCCATTTTCTGCCGATAAAGGATAATTAACTTCTTCAATTTTTGAAATCACACCATCAGCAGGACTTAATATAAGATCCTTATTGCTTGGCACAGCTCTTGCTGGATCACGAAAGAAATAAGTACATAATAATGTCGGAAACAAGCACGTAACACCAAATCCCCAAGATATAGAGAATGCTATACACGTTACTATAAAGGAAACTACTATAAATGAATAACCTTCCCTATTTATATTAGGTAAACCAAAACACATAATCTTATTCACAATAATCTACTATTAACAACTTATCATCTATCACTCCTCATGAAAAGCTTTTTTTAAGAGAGCTTATACTATAGTATTTTTCAAATTCAATTTGTAATTTAGAATCAACTATGTTTTTTTTTAATTTTTATTTGTGTGACTTTGTTCAATCATGTGGGCAATAAAAACCTGACCTTACCCAGATGGTATGAATGTATTTCTTGAGCAAATGTTGCAATATTTAAGAACACGAGAGTTATTATGTAGTTGGAAAAAATTTAAAGGTACCTGAAAGTATTGACATTAGACTTCTTGCATAACCCAAACTAAGTAGAAAAAAGGCAACTCCTTTGTCATCCCAGTGCTTCATGACGGTATCATCCAAGTAGCCCTCTTCTTGTTATCCCAGTAGCCTCCTTCCCCTATCATCCCAGTAGCCCCTATAATGTCATCCCAGTGCGTGACACTGGGATCTAATTTAACCTTATGACGGTGTCATCCCAGTACTGGGATCCAAAAAACTTAACTTTAAATAAGTGGCTGCATAATAAACCAGTGTCAAGCACTGGGATGACACCCTCCTAACCCCAGTTATGGATTAACCAACGAAGTAAAGCTGAGAAATACAGGGCTTTTTCGATTGCATTGAATAAGAAATGAGGGTAGAAAAAATATGTACCAAGAAATTTACTGTGGATCTATGCCGAGTGTGCTCAAGTTCAAATTTGTTTTTTAGGCAGCCAAAAACCGTTTCAACAATCGATCTTTTCCCTAGTAAAATCTTCTCTTTCAGCGAAATCAGTGCATTTTTCATACCTTTTTTCACTTTAGTGACGAGTTTTAGACCTCTATCGAATAGTTTCTCAAAGAGCTCTTTCTTTATATAGCCCTTATCTCCAAACAAAAGTCCAGTTAGTTTTTTGGTTAGAGTTGGTACAGGTTTTCTGTCATCGACGTTACCTCTGGTTAGCGTAACACCTTGAATTTCACCTATTTCATTGATTACTACATGTAATTTAAAACCAAAAAACCAGCCGTAAGTATTCTTTCCTAACTCTGCTAATCCTTTGAAAACCTTATTTCTTGAGATTCTTTTTCGATGGCATACTGCTATTGAAGTAGAATCTATGTAGGAAATCCCGGTCATTTTTGCTTGTTCACAAAACCATTGCAAAAGTAATGCTAAATACCACAAAACTCGCGGCTTTAAGGCAATAAATCTGTGATATGAAGGCAGCTTTGAAAACTCTGATCTATAGAATAACTGAAGATAACAAAGATAAAAAGCCTTGAAGTTTTTACATGGTGATTTATGGTATAATAGGATTATGGTTAGAATTTCTGAGTGCGCTATTTCTGGTACTCTGGTTGGTTTTTTGCCGTTTGATAAGAACCTATTTGCAAAATTATCATCTACCGCACGACAAAAATCCTCGACGCAACAGTACAGTTCTGTAATATCTTTCTTCATGTGTAACCTCTTATTATTACTAAAATACTCGAGTTTACCCTGTTTCCCTCTTCTTAGTTATACTTTTATCTATTTTCTAATCCATAACTGAGGTTCCTAGTAGAGATCGCTTTTGTAATTGCAACATTCATGCAGTCTTTAGCCACAAACATTAAGAAATTCACCAAACGGAAAAAAAGGCAAAAGAAGCCCTGGTCATTGTTTATTTTCAGTATTTGGCGTTTTTTAAGTCTTAAACACTGCAATTTAGCTGCTTTTAAGTGCAACTCACCTTAGCTAAAATGTTTAAGAAATTTACTAAGCAGAAAAAAAGGCAAAAGAAACCCCGTAGTAATTAGTGTTCACTCTCTAATCCTGCAAATTGGCGTACTATACTGTCTTAAACAGCGCGTTTCAGCTTATATGGGTAAAAACCCAGAAATGTTGTGAAGACATAAGGTGCACATAGTGCAAAAAATTAAAAATAAGACGCCAACTACGTTGTTTTCTTGCTGTTTAATCTGCACAGATGAAGATAACAAAATACCTTCAGTTTCATGATAAGGGGGCTGGCGGAGTTTGTCAAGTAAGTTTTTATGGCCTACGCTGACATTTGTTACTCAAACAACAGTTATGCAAGAGATCTGTTATATACCTACTACCATACTCGCCTTACTGTTGAAAGGCTTTGGTTATATACAAAACAGAACATTTTACGTATATGATACGATCGCTCTGCTTGATAGCACTTTGTGTAAATTTATTGCCTATAAGTGGCTTGACGCAGGCATCCAGTTTTCTTTATAATTTCCTTTGTGAAAGAACAAAAATGCTTATTTGTAACCATAGCTGGCTTACCAAATGCTGGGAAGTCTACATTAATTAACAGCATCATAGGCAAGAAAATTGCAATTGTTACCCCTAAAGTGCAAACAACAAGGACGCAAATAAGGGGTATTGTAACATGCAACAACACACAAATTGTCTTTACTGATTCCCCGGGAATTTTCTCAGCAGAAACAAAACTTGAAAAAGCTTTAGTCAAGTCTGCATGGTCAGCAATCAAGGGTGATGACATCACTTTGTTGCTTATCGATGCAAGCAATTATTTGAAAAATATAGAAAGAATCAAGACCATATTTGCGCGGCTGCAACGTACAAAAGGCAGATGCATTTTGGTTATCAATAAAACTGATTTGGTAAAAAGGCCAGAACTCAAGATGGCGCATGAGCATCTGAATTTGCTTTATAAATTTGAAAAAGTTTTTACGATATCAGCATTAAAGAATGATGGACTTTCTAATTTGATGAATTACTTGTCTGAAGTTGCACCGGTGAGCCCTTGGTTTTATGAAGAAGATCAAATAACCGATTCCTCGACAAATTTTTTATCAGCAGAAATTACGAGAGAAAAATTATTCTTGAATTTGCGTGAAGAATTGCCATATTCTACAGCTGTTATAACTGAACAATTTGAGGAAAAAAAAGATAAGAGTTTAGTCATAAAACAGATAATATTTGTGTTGAAAGATAGTCATAAAAAAATAGTGCTAGGAAAAGATGGCAGTAATATTAAGAAAATTAATATCGAAGCGCGTGCTGAACTAGAAAAATTATTTGAGTGCAAGGTACACCTCTTTTTATTTGTAAAAGTGCGACCTTGGATCGACCGTCCGGAGGAGTATATAGGCAATGCTTAATTCTTTATTAGTATTTGATATTGAAACTATACCAGATGTAAACTCCTGCAAGAATTTACTCAATATTAGTGACGATAGTAGTGTAGAAGAGAAGAGGGATGCATTAACAAAATATCATCTCGAAATAACAAACGGGCAAAACTCTTTTTTGCGTCAGCCTTTTCACCAAATTGTAGTTATTAGTTTTTTACTTTGCAGTATAAGCTATCAGAGCGGTTATGAGGTGTTTACACTGCAAGAAATAAGATCTGGAGGCACACTAAATTCCAGTGAAAAGGAGCTAGTGAAAGGATTTTTTAACTACATATCAGAAAAAAAGCCAAGATTAGTTTCGTTCAACGGACGCACTTTTGATATACCAGTGCTGAAGTATCGTGCTATGGTCCATGGCATTCAAGCGGAATATTTTCATAAAGCTGGCGATAAATGGAATAGCTATAATCAAAGATATAGTAGTGATTGGCATTGTGATTTGCTTGAATCTCTCTCTGATTTTGGAGCTTCTGCGAGAGTAAAAATGAACGAAGTTTGTGCAGCATTTAATCTTCCTGGTAAGATTGGAGTTGATGGATCACAAGTTATGGGTTTATACGATAGTGGCAAGATACAAGAGATTCGAGATTATTGTGAAACAGATGTAATTAACACTTATTTGATTTACTTGAGGTTCATGCATCATCAGGGAAGGATTACTACTGAAAGCTACAACAAAAGCGTGGAAGAGCTGCTTTTAGAGTGCGAAAAAAAAGAACATCTGAAGAAATTTAAAGAAGAATGGTTGTGGTGAAAACTTTTATATTGAATTTAAATGAATAGATATTATGGAGCAATCTAATAATTGCTCCATAGTAATAGTTATACACCCCTTGCAGTAGACAAAGAACTCTCAACTTCTGCTTGTTCAAGCTGAGAAGAATTTTTATTTTTTACTTCTTCGAAAAAATTTGACCCACCAACAATATAATTTACCAAATTGGCAGCGCAATATTGAACATTACCTAAAATCGCACAATTAATTCGGTTTAGTGCTCTAACAGGATAGTAAAAAAGAGATACACTATTATTTGACTTGAAGTCTTTTTCCTCAATGCTATTGATAGCTTGGTAATAACCATCTATTTTATGGGCAGTGTATTCTTCCGGTACGGATACTCTTAATTGTGCACCTACATGAGCATAACCAAAAACACCAGGTGATACCGCTGGCACTGGGTCTTGTCTATGTTGAGTTACTCTAATGGTTTTTTCTTGAAGAACATCATTATAAAGTTCACTGGCAGTCAGGTCAAAAACCCTTGGATCACCAAAAGTTGCAACATGGATATCTTCAGCTCCTTCTGTTTTGTTGAGGCATAAAGCAGCTATCTTAGCAACAGCTCCTCCCATACTGTGACCTGTGAGATTGATTTTAAAATCTTTGATTTCTGATCCTTGTTTTTCAGCATGAGTTTTTAATACTTTATAAAGACTACGCCATGAACCTGTAAATGTATTATAGAAACCGCTATGCATTCTTCCACCTTCAGGTAAAAATTTCGAAGTAGTAAACACTGCGTTTAGATCGGTTATAACATCATGACGGTCTTGAGTACCGTGATAAGCTATAGTTATTTCTTTATCTTTTGCAAAAACAAAACCGGCGCATTTTGGGTTATTGTAATAAAATGGAATGATATTATAGCCTTCATTAATAAATTCAGCTTTAGTTTTATATCCTGCTTTCGATAACATTGGATCATTATTACCGTAGGTCATCTTAGAGAAAGTGCACATCTCTAATAATTTCTCTTTGTCAAAGCCTGCAATTTCTGCGATACTTTCATCTATCTGGTAAGAAGAAGGTAAAGAATGTGGTTCATTTGGGTCACGAGGATTTATAAATTCATAATCTTCAATGATCTCAAATTCATCATCATATTCTTCTATCTTACATTTGCCGTCATCTGCTAAGATAGAGCTTGATTGTTCTAATTGTGAATCTATACTACTTGCACCAGTACTTGTGGTACTAAACCAATTGCGTAAAAAACTAAAATCCATAAATACCTCGATCTATTTAAAACTAAACAACTTTATTTAACTATAATGTAGATTGATATTATTGTCAATAGTGTTTTTCATAATTTATTTTTTTAACATAGCTATAGTTTCTTTTCCTTTCAATTACTATTGTTAGAATAAAAAAATTTACTTCCATAGAATAAGTAGTAGAGTTATAATGCACTAACAGGCAAAAAATATTAACCTCTGTGCTAAATTTTAGTTAATATACACGTTGGGCATATTAAAAAAGTTGTCTTTAAAGTGTTGCATTTTACTTTTGTTTTTGCTATAAGGTTGCTTTAAGTTGAATTTTCAACATTTTTATATATTTACATTTAAGACAATGATTTCGAAATTTTTTGGGGGCACTTCTATGAAAAAGTCTATGTATACTAGAACTGCTCTAGTTTCTTTATTAACTTTATGTTCTTTCGGCAGCTTTGCAGCTGACTTTCCTGATGAGAGTATGAAGGAAATAAAAAAGCAAGAGAGCACAAAAACTTCTGGAAAAATGGAAGTTATGAAAACATCAAATAAAAAACTAAAAGAAAAGATGGACAGAATATGTAATGCTGATCCAAGAAAAAAAGCTGAAGAGCTTAAGAAAAAAGAGGAGCTAAGATTAGCAGCCGAGCAGAAGAAAAAAGAGGAGATCAGGCTAGCAAATGAGAAAAAAGCAAAACTTATAGAAGCTTCAAAAGCGAAAGCCCTGAAAGTTAAAAATTCTAATGTAGAAAAGTCAAAAACTAAGGGTTCTAAAGCTAAGATTCAAGAGAATGTGAAAGTTGTTAATCAGGATGTACAGAAGGCAAATCCTGTTGTTTCAGTTGGTGGGGTTGATATTATCAATACCAATCAAGGGGATGGTTTGAGAATAACTTTCGGTGGCGTTGTTGATTCTCAAGGTTATGGTAACCATGGGCTAAGTGGCTATAACCATTATAATGTTATGCCAGGTAAATCTAGAGATTATTTTAACAATGCTGAAGATAGTATAAGAGGAGCAAATCCAATATTTCCTAAAGGGATAGGGAATATTGGTGATTACAGTGAAAACATGGGCATGATTTCAGATGCAATATTGCACTTAAGAGCTGAAAATAAAAATGAGGATATTGGTCTTCGTTATGGTGCTGATGTGCAATTCCATGTTCCAGTTACTGAAGGTAAAGGAGCTTCACAAGGCGTGAATGCTGCAAGAGGTAGAAGTGCGCATGTATTCTTAAATTCACAATATGGTGATCTGAAACTTGGCTATCAGTTTGGTCCTGAGTCTCTGATGAGACTTGATGCAACAAGAATTGCAACTGTTGATGGAGCTGCAGATAGTGACTGGTTCAGAAAAGTGAACTTAGAAGGAAGTGCTGCAAACTTTCCATTTTACGTAACACCACGTCTTTACACTGAAAGCTTCTCGAGCGAGAGCGAAAAGTTCTCCTTTCGTATGGCAGGAAAGTATAACAAAGAGGTTATGACCACATTGCCGTTTAGAGCTGCTTACTACTCACCAAATTATATGGGTGCAAGATTTGGTATTAGCTACTCACCTCGCTACGATAGTGGTTTATCCGTTGTAAAAGAAATAGCTCCAAATCTCCTCAAAGATTCAAGTGATGAGGTAACAGGGGTAAAGCATGAGGAAACGTTAAGACATGTTGGACCAGATTACCAGCATATAATAAGTGCTGGTGCGTCATATGAATATGACTTTAGTAAACATAATATAAAAGTTAAAACTTCCGTAGTTGGTGAATATGGCTTTCCAAAGCAACCAAGTAAAGATAAGCATCTTTATAAGGAATTTGTGAAGTATAATGACCTGATGGGTGTTAATTTGGGTGTAAGCGCTGATTATAAGATTAATGAAGATCAAGGCGTAAAATTTGCTGCCTCTTTTGCATATTTGGGCAAATCTGGTCAACCTAAGAGTGTTAAGGAATTTGACCCTACTTCAAAAGAATATAAAGATATTACTGATACTGCTAGAAAAGATGGCTTAAAGCAATTTAATGACAAGGATACAATGTACTGGACTGTAGGAGCTGGGTATCAACATGAGAATATCTACACAAGTTTGACGTACTTTGGCAGCAGAATGAATGATGGAGATATGCTTCACGATGGCGCACTTGGCGTTCAATATGATCTATCTCCTGCATGCAGTAAGAGCAAATTTGTTCCTTATGCAGCTCTTCATTATTTTATGACTGACGAAACAGGTAAGCTGAAAGATAAGTCTGATGCTGATGTACCTTCTAACCAAGGGGTTCTTCTGCTCACTGGTGTGAAGTTTTCTTTCTAGCCAGTCAGTACACACCACAGCTTGAATGTGGTGTGTATTTCCAGATGAAAATTTTATATTGAAAAAATTTTCAATATATGGTACAATAGCTTAAAGTAGAAGTAACAATATCATGGATATAACAGTAAATCTTGATGGAGAATTTGAGGAAATAGTACAGTCCCATTCCATGTTACAAAATCGTTCCGTACCACAACAAATCGAGCATTGGGCTAAAATTGGTCAAGTTGTTGAAGATAACCCTGAGCTAAGCTATAACATCATTAAAGAAATCCTTTCAGGCATCGAGGATGCAAAATCAGGTGATGTTGAGGAGTATAAGCCTTTGTAGCCATATTCCATAAGTGCTCCTTTTCTATCGTCTCAGTGCCAATTTTTGTCATACCAGTATTTCTCTCCTTGTTATCCCAGCACCCCTCTCCTGTCATTCCAGTGCTTGACACTGGAATCCAGCTTTTGATCGAAAATGTTGTATAATGCACAATCAATTTTTCTGGATCCAAGTAGTCAAGGCACTGCCTTTGAGGCAAAACCGGCTATAACACTTAACATACTGCCTTTACAAACAAATGTTTGTACAGCTGTATGTCAAGCACTGGAATGACACCCTATGGTCACCGGAATGACGCTTTATGGCTACTTAGATGATGAGAAAAGAACACACTGCCCTTATTCTACTGGCCGTATAGCTACTTTCAAATTTAATCAATTAAGCAGGAGGCCCCTATGCAAACCACACTAAAAAATCATTTAGCTGGAGAATTACTTACCACCGCTACGTGCTGGAAATTAAAGCTCGCAGGTGGAGAAGTAATGGGATTCACTGACTATGATGAAGATTTAAATATTGATAATATACTCTATAAATCTTCAAGTGGATTTACAGCCAGTAGTATAATATTAAACAGCGATTTAAAAACTGATAATCTAGAAATTGAAGGGATATTAAATAGTGCTGATATTAAAGAAGAAGATGTTTTATCAGGAAAGTACGACTTTGCAAATATTGAAATATTTCTTGTCAATTATAAAGACTTGACCCAGGGAACAATGAATCTACATTCAGGAATTTTTGGTAAAGTGACATTAAGTAGTGGAAGATTTATTGCTGAAATTAGAGGGCTCTCAGCAAAGCTTGAGAGAAGCATAGCAGAATTATACTCTCCTGCATGCAGAGCACAATTTTGCGATGATAAATGTAAAGCCGATACTAAAAAATTTAGTAAAATAAGTACAATCACTAAAGTAATAGACGAAAGAAGATTTGAAGACACGAATTTAACTGAGAGTGATGAATATTATAAGCACGGAGTAGTAAAATTCTTTGGCTCAACAGCATTTGAAGGTGTAGTAAAAGAATATAAAAATAAAGTAGTTACATTGTTTACTGCGCCTCCATACCAAATTTTTGCTGGAGATAAATATTCAATACTTGCAGGTTGCGATAAAACATTTCCAACTTGCAGAAGCAAGTTTAACAATACTGTGAATTTTCGTGGTGAACCCTATATACCAGGTTTTTATATTGTTTAGCAGCACAATTTTCAATATCATGAATACATGGAAAGGTGGCTGAGCGGTCTAAAGCACACGCTTGGAAAGCGTGCACATATGAAAATATGTCGGGGGTTCAAATCCCCCCCTTTCCGTATGTTACTTCTAGAATAGTATAAAACCCTCGGTCGCGCACAACTCTATTCCTATAGTGAGTAGCTCTCTCTTATCTTATTTATATTATGTTTTTAACTTACCCAATAACATAAATTACTTTAGCTATGCTATCAATAGCATTGCTTTAAAAAGAGTGCCCATATTTTCAGTCAATCTTAGGAATTCACTAAAGATCCTATTCTTTTGTTCATCACTTGCGCTTTTAATTAAAGCCTGGGTTCTTTCTTTTATGCCAAAAAGGTATAAAAATTCTCTTTGAGTTAAAATCTCGCAATCTACGTATTTTAATGAATCTTTTAATGCTTGAAAGTTCACAAGTGCGGTAATATCACTATTACCAACATTCTCAAGAAAATTAGCATACTTATGTTGTTTTATCGATTGCAAAGTGCTCTTATATCCAGGATATACATAACCATAATCTATAATCAGAGCAGCTCCTTTATGATTATATATCTTCTTCTCAAGTTTTTTTAATATTTCAACTCCAGTTGAACATATTTCCACCACTGCACCATCGAAACCCCCTGTCATGCAAGTAGCTGACACAGGAATCCATGATTCTTTTTTTTTGGATTCTAGTGTCACGCACTGGCATGACACCAAGAGACTGCCATCATCTTGTTTTGTTACCATATTTTCATACCACCTCTCATCACGATATACAAACTGATCTATCGGAAGAGCGTCAAAGAACTCATTTGCTAAAAAAATGGTTGGTTGTTCTGGTAGGTCGTCAATATTTTTGTGCCAATTAACATCTAAGCCTTTTAATTTTTCCTTTTGTATCTTCCGTAAAGTAGGGCTTATTTCAACTAAGTGGATCAACATTGAATTAAAAAAGCTGCTGTATTTTTTAGTGACTCTTATTATATCGTGAATGAGTGTTCCTTTGCCTGGCCCAAGTTCAACTAGAGAAAATTTTGATGGCTTTCCTAATTTTTCCCATGTATGCATTATCCAAACTGCAATTACTTCACCAAATAATTGGCTGATCTCAGGCGCGGTAGTAAAATCACCATCCTTACCAAGTGGTGATTTACTCATGTAATAGCCGTGTTTTTCGTGATACAAAACGGCATTCATGAAATCACTGATGGATATTGATCCTTGACTTTTGTCAATTAATTCATGTATATAAGTGAGCATGTTATTAATAAATGTTTAACTATAGCGTGCCATAATATAAAATAGTAGAGTATTTATATATATAGTATAAACTTAAGTTTGTGAGTAATAGTGCTTCAGTTATGGACGACAAAAACACCGATTATGTTGCCCTTATACCTCAAGATGATAGTATTGAATACAAATTTGAAGAAGCTGTCAATTTTATAGAAAACAAGGTTATAAATGCTGATGGACTAACTTTAGCGGAAGTGTTTCAAGTGCTAGTTCAAATGCTAAATGGTGATCTAGAATTGGTAAAAAAAGTACTAGCATATGCTAATATTATGGCAAAGCATGGAATGAAGGTAGCAAAAGAGTCGCAATTAAGCAGAGCTGATGTTCGCCGAGCTTTAGAAGGTAAAGAAAGTGTTGTCAATAGACAAGATTTTATAAAGAAACCACCTCTTCCACCTGCTATAAAATCGACCAAAAAGAAAAGTAGAGGTCTTTAGATGGCTGAATCTATAAAAAAATTTACTGTACAATGTGACTTCAAAGGGCAAAGTTCACCTTTTGCAATATACATAGGAAATCCAAAAAGTGATGCTCATCCAATTCATCATCAAGATTCTTGGCTTGTAAAAGAGCGTGGAGGGAATATCCCTAATAAAGTAAAAGAAAGTCTACAAAAATTATATAAATTATCTCAAGAAAATGGAGTCTCTTTCTCAGAGTTATGCGCATATGCCATTACTGTGGTTAGTAATAATGATAAAGAGCGATAGCAAACTGCTCTCTTATCATCCAATATCTTCTTCCTGTCATTCAAATAGCTTGCCCTTACTTTTTGTCCTTTCATTTTATTTCTACTGCTTTTTTCATTCTAGGCTGTGTTATTATGGCAGCCAATATCGTTCAGACTATGATCAGCCAACCACAAGCAAAAAACGTCCTTGAGGATCACTCTTCAAATACTGCAGGAGTATAAGCTTAAGTATTAATAAATTAATTTGTATTGACTTATATATAAGTATTAGCTATAATATTAATAGTTTAATGATAAAAGAGGTTAGTGTATGGATTTTTTAAACAGTCACCCAGATTTTTTTGAGGATGATGCTTATTATATAATATCTGAATATAATACGGATAATCGAGATCTTACAGATCTTAGTACATATGTAGTAGAACGTGATGCATATGAGAATTTGGTATTCAAAAACTTATATACATATATACGTTCCGATGGAAACGTACATAAAGATATAATGCTTAATCCAAAATCTTTACAAATAGAAGAGAGGATAGAAGATAGCAGAATCAAAAAGTGTTATACAAATAACTATAAGATAGATAATGGAACTTTATCTTTAGATGAGAGAGAATTAGTATTCAATATAACTCCAGATGAATGGAATGGTTCAAAAGAGTTCAATGTAATCAGTATCACAAAAATATAAGCACACTTGCAACATACTTTACTTAATTAATAACAAGAAAGCGGTGTTCAGACAAATAATATTTTATCTTAAAGCTACCTATTTCCCTTTCACAAAAAACCTCTTGTAAAATTTAGTAAACATAATAACCAACGCGCCATCTCCAGCAACATTTGCACCAGTGGTAATAGGGTTAAGAATTACGTAAATTGCAGTTATTAACGATAACATGCTTGGAGAAAACTTTAAATACTCCTCAAGAATTCCAAGCACCACAATTATATTACTGCCTGGCGCTGCAGCAGTAAACTTCAGCAGCAAAAAATATGATAAGAAACCCACGTGCTCCCATATTGTTAAGGGTTGAGTACCAAATGATTCCATAATTACCAAAGCTAGAACGATAATACAGAAACAATTGCCAATGGAATTGGTACTTGCAATGACAGGAACAATGGAATCTACTATATTAGGTTCCTTTACATTTTTTTTACTTCCCTCTAAAGTAACAGGTATTGTGGCACTACTAGATGATGTTGCGATTGCTGTTATTAGTGCAGGTAACATATTTTTCATGCTAGCTAGCCAATCTTTCACTCTAAATGAACTTGCAACTCCATACAATAATATAACATAAACGTATATAATAATTATCATAATAATAAAGATTACAATATAATCTCTGAAAATAGTTAATAACACCCTATCATGTTGCAACTTTAAGATAAAACCTAATATAAATACAGGCATAATAGGAATTAATACTCTCTTGAGAAGAAAGAATGCTATATCTGCTAATTTTTTAGCGATAATATCACTCTTTTGTGGAATGATTTTACGTACAGTTATTCCAGCAATGAATCCAAGTAATAGAGCGTGAAAACTTGAGACCAATGTTGACAATTTAAATTCCCATAAACTGCTCAGCGCATTTTGCGGCAGCTCTATTCCAGAATCAATGTGAAAATTTTGTATAATAATATAGCCTGTGAGGTAACCAACAAGGCTTGAAAGCAAATTTGATAAGAAAACTGTTGCCAGTAGTAATATAACGAATTTAATTGCTGCATTCTTTAAGCTATTAATGCTATTGAACATTAAAGAAAAGATGATAAAAGGCATTGTAAAGCTTAAAATTTCTTTAATGCTCAAGCTCACCGAGTATAAAAAAATCTTTACATCAACAGGAACGAAATTTCCAAACAAAAGTGAAGAAATAAAAACAATAAGAAGCAGTAGCAACATACCTAGTGTAACAATTGATGAGGCTAGTCTACTTTAAATTTTTATAAATAAAAATGAACATTTATCTTTTTGCAAAATTTCCATAAGGCTTAGTTACAAAACTTTAATGAAGTTTAGCATTGGTAATAAGAAATATAATCTGCTCGAAAATTTTTATTTAGTAATTTATTTATAAAGGATATTATCTTACCGATAGTAGAGCAAATCAGAATGAAGTCTATTTTATTGACGAGGCCTTTATTGGATTCGTTGAGTACAAGAAATATATTGAGAAAGTATGGATACAAAGTTTTTATAGAACCAGTATTCACAATAAAACACTTAAATCCTGATATATCTGTGCACGAATTTGATGTTGTAATATCCACAAGTAAAAACAGTGTAAAGGCTTTTAGTCAAATATGCAAAGAGGATGACTTTCCGATTATTACGGTTGGTAATTCAACCATGCAGGCTGCAAAAAATTTGGGATTTTCTGATATAATCTCAGCAGACAGCAACGTTGATGGTCTGATATCATTCATAAAAGCTCATTATTCAAACGCAATAAAGTTCTTGTATATAAGGGGACAAGAAGTATCATGTGACCTAAAAAAGAGATTATCTGAAGAAGATTTTAACGTAAGAGAAGTTGTACTCTATAAAACAATTATTAAAAGGAGTCTAACTAATAGGTGTAAAAATTTGCTGTTGGATGGTAAAATTGATAGTGTTGCTTTTTTTTCCTCACAGACAGCAAGGATATTTTGCTCATTAGCTCTAAAAAGTGGGCTATCTCATGTGATGAGCAATATAATTGCATATACCATGAGTAAAAACATTGCTGATAGTTTAAAGTTAATCAAATGGAAAAAAATTATAACATCGAGGTTGCCTACTGGGGAGAGTTTAATTGATATAATTAATAAGGATTGTTGATGCTAAAGATTGCAACTTGGAACGTAAACTCCATACGTAAAAGAGTTAATCAACTTTGTAGTTTTATAGTTGATAGTCAGATAGATATAATTTTGCTGCAAGAGATAAAATGTACGGAAGAGCAATTTCCTTATGCAGAGATAGAAAAGTTAGGATATGAATATGCTATCTATGGACAAGTTGCAAGAAATGGCGTTTGTGTTTTATCTAAATATCCGATACTGGAAAAACTGAAAATTGACATTGTAGAAGGTCATCAAGAAGCACGTTATATAGAATGTGTGATAAAACACACCAATTATAAGATAAGGGTAGGAAGTGTATACGTTCCAAACGGTCAAAGCCTGGACTCTCACGCATTTGAATATAAACTCAAGTTTTTTGATAACCTATATGAAAGGATGAGCACTTTGTTGAAGAATGAAGAGTTAACTATTATAGCTGGCGATTATAATGTTGCACTGGATGAAATTGATGTTTTTGATTCAAATTTATTGAATGGCCAAGTATGCTTTCATATAAAAGAACATGAGAAGTTAAGAGCAGTCTTGAATCTTGGGTTTAAAGACGCGTTTAGAATATCCCACCCAAATTTGCAACAATTCACTTGGTGGCATTATCAAGGCAATTCACTCAGAAACAATCAAGGAATGCGAATAGATTATATGCTGTTATCGCCACAAGCTGTAGATAAATTGGAAACATGCTACATAGATGATAGATTGCGTAAGCTAGAAAATCCGTCTGATCATACTCCTGTTGTATGTGCTATAGAATAATAGTAGACCTCTTACACAACTCACTTTATTGGCAAACTTAGGTATTACTTGGTTGTTGCCCTTTGTTTTTAGCTTGCTGATCTAAAGTAACTTGTTCAAACACAGGCTTAGGTTGTTGTTCACTCTTTTCATTTTTCTGGGAAGCTTTCTCAGGAACAGGCTGTTGTTCACTCTTTTCTTTTCCTACCGAAGTAACTTGCTCACTCCCTTTAGCTTTCTCAACTGGGGTTTTTAAAATTGTATTGATACCATCAAGAATTTTCCCATCCCATCCTTCTTTTTTCTTTTCATCTTGCGAATGAGGGTTATATAAAGTACCTTTTTTGTCATTTGAAAAAAGAACTCCCACTCCTCCTTTTATAGCAAATATTGCACCAATAGCAGCAGCAACTACCGCAAGTGTAGTAGGACCAAAAATTGATATTGAAGCAATGGAAAAAAGAATAGGAAGAAAGATCTTACGTAAGAACGTTGTTACCATCTCTTCATCACTGAGTGGTGGTTCATCCTCTTCTTTCTTGTCTTTACCGAAAAATGGCACCTTCTCTAATAACCCGTCTTTAAAAGAGCCAAAAAAGTTTTTAGGATCTACCTTTACTCCAAGCGGCCACCCGAGAAGCTTTATGAGTGAATCTTTAGCTTCTGTACCGCGTATATCAGCTACACATTCAGCTACTGCTTTTTCTATTTTGCCATTCTTTAAATTCTCTTCATTAGCTAAATTTTCTTTTCTAATTTTTTCAAATACAGAAAGTAAAAGCTGACAAAAATTCTCTTCACTTAGTAACTTTATATCTTCTTGATTAATATTATTGAATATACCTTCATGATTTTTTGATATAAAAGTAAAAATTTTCTTTTCATTTCCATTCTGTAATCGCTCTAATCGTTTATCTAATGACTTCAGATTACTCTGTAATTCTTGATTTGAAAGTTCTTCTTTCAATTTCTGTTTCTTCTTTTCTATTTCCTGTTGCGTTTGCTTCTCTGGATTTTCTAAAATATCTAAGAAAGCACGATAGATTAACTGGTGCTCCTCTTTTTCAGAAATTTTCTCATCTTTGTTAGTTAGCTGAGTAAATAGCCTTTGTTTTTTTTCTGGTAAAGTTCGTTTTATATCTGGCATAACTGACCTATTTGCATTTACCTATGCCATAATTATAGCATATTTTTCGTATTAGTTCAAATGATTTATACTCCTAGAATTCACGATGTTTAAGTCATAATTAAGAGAATTTAGACCCCAGTTGTCGCCAATTTTTATTTCTACTTCAAGTGGTACAGAAATTTCTATTGCATTTTCCATTACGTCTTTCATAAGTTTTGCTGTTTCTTGTACCTTTTCGTCTTCTACTTCAACCAGTAGTTCATCGTGAACTTGGAGGATTATTTTACCTACTTTTAACTGATCAAAAAGCTGAATCATCGCGCGTTTTATTATATCAGCGGCAGTTCCCTGCAGTGGTGCATTTATTGCTGCTCTTTCTGCAAATTGTCTTATATAAGGAATTTTATTATTTATGTCTCTTACAAAACATCTTCTACCAAACAAAGTTTCGACATAGCCATGTTGCCTTGCGATAGACACTACTTTTTCCATATAGGCTTTTATTTCTGGGTAACAAGAAAAATAGTAATTAATGTATTCAGCAGCCTCCTGAAAGGTAATACCAAGCCGCTTTGCAAGGCCAAATGGACTAATGCCATATATAATTCCAAAATTAATGGATTTTGCTTTGCGTCTTAATTGCTCATCTATTTCTTGCACTCCAAAAACTTGTCTTGCAGTGATATCATGAATATCTTGCCTGTTTGCAAAAGCTTCTTTAAATGCGGTAACATTTGCAACGTGTGCCAGGAGTCTTAGTTCTACTTGTGAATAGTCAGCAGAGATTATTTTGCATCCTTTTGGCGCAATAAATGCTTGTCTGATGAAATTTCCTTCTTCACTTCTGATAGGAATATTTTGTAAATTAGGATTGCCGGAGCTCAGCCTTCCAGTTGCAGTTGCAGTCGTTGAAAAGCTTGTGTGTATCCTACCATTAAGTGGATCAACCTGCTTTATTAATGCATCAGTGTAAGTGCCTTTTAATTTACTTGAATGTCGCCAACTTAAAATTTTACCTGCAATTTCTACCCCTTCTTCTTCGAGTGCCTCTAGAACTTCATAATTGGTGCTATACGATCCAGACTTTGACTTCTTCTTTTTACTTAGCCCCATTTTATTAAATAAAACATCACTTAATTGCTTTGGCGAAGCAATATTAAATCTTTCCCCTGCCAAGTTATATATGTCATTCTCAAGTACAGCGATTACCTGCTGAAATTTATCGGACAATTCCTGTAATTTTTGTATGTTCAGTAATATCCCATTTTTCTCCATATCAAATATTACTTTCATAAGTGGCTTATCGAAGCGCTCGTAAATTGTGAACAATTTTTCCTGAAATAACCTTTGCTTTAGCTTTTCATGAATTGCTATTAAAGTTTTTGCCGAGAAAATTTCTGCATTTTCACTCAAATTATGCGCAACTATGTTTGGAATACTGTGATCATGCTTTCCTGTGTCTAAGCTATATGACATTATCATCAAATCATCAACTGAATCTAGCATCTTCTCTACTGCAGGGAAGATTTTCCTCATCTCTTTAATGTTATGTATTATTTTAAGCGCTCCATTTGAGAGTAAAGTTGAGTTAATTATAATGAGTGCATCTTGTATGCTGTCTTGCTCTATACAAAAAATATTACTTTCGCTATAAGATAGACTTAATACATTGTTTTCAAGGTGGTAATGAATTGCAATTTTGCCTTCATATCTACAATGCTCCAAAAATTTCTCTAACTCTTCACTACTATATTCTGTTTTCTTTTCTGTGCTAGATCCATTGTAAGAAAAAAGCTTTTCCGTTTTACCTATTAAGGAATTGAATTCATACTTCTTTAAAAAGGATAATAGTTTCTCCATATTTGGAGAATGGACTTCATATTTTGCAATATCATGTTGAAGGTCTACTTTTTCGCATAGTGACAAAAGTTCTCTTGAAATTAGTGCTTTTTCCTTATGTTCGGTGAGGATATTACGTATCCTTGTTTGCTCGATATTATCAATGTTCTCTATAATATTATTCAACGAATCAAATTCATCTAGTAATTTAGCTGCAGTCTTCGGCCCTATTCCTGGAACGCCTGGAATGTTATCAGATGCATCACCAGTTAGAGAAAATAAATCAAGAAGTTTGTTTGAATTTACACCAAATTTTTCTACTATTTGTTTTTCATCTATGTATATATTTTTAATGGGGTCGAATATTAAAATATTGTGGTTCAAGAGTTGAAACAAATCTTTATCTGATGAAACGACTACCACTTTAAAGTCTTGGTGGTTGGCGTATTTTGCAGCTAGTGTTGCGATTATGTCATCTGCTTCATAACCTTCAATTTCTTCATAGCTGAGGTTAAAAGCTTCTACAGCTTCCCTCAGTATGGTGAACTGTGGAATTAGATCCTCAGGAGGCGTTACTCTGTTTGCTTTGTACTCAGGATATAAATTGTGCCTAAAATTCTTTTTCCCTACATCAAGTGCTATAGTTAAGTAGTCCGAATGGGCAATGTACTTAAGAACCATATTCAGAAAGCCATATACACCACCTATTGGCATTCCTGTTGTGGTAATTAAGTGAGGTAGTACATAGTAAGCTCTGAAAAGAAAACCATAGCCATCTATGATTGTGAAAGTTTTTTCTTTCATTGTAGATATTTGTGTGTGCCTTTGATGGTCTACTATTTAGCTGCAAAAATCAAGTAATATATCACTATTTATATAGAAGCAAAGTTTTTGTTGATTAGTACATAGTATTTAAATTAAAATATATACTTATAGCTAAGTAGAGATTGATGGGCAAAAAATTAACTAAAAATAAAAAACCACTGGCAAACAAAGAGGGTAAAAAAACACCTCCTGTTAAAGATCTTACTAAAAATAAGGGTAGGAGAGATTTTATAACATTAACTACATGCGCTATGGCAGGTATAGGAACTGCAAGTGGACTTTGGCCACTGATTAAGTCTATGAATCCTTCTGCTGAAGTTCTAGCAGCTTCCGCAGTGGAGGTGAATTTGTCTGGAATTCAAGAAGGACACGGAGTAAAAGTAAAATGGCAAGGTAAACCAGTATTCATTCGTAGGCGTACAAAGCAAGAAATTGAGGCTGCAAGGACTGTTGATGTGCAAAACTTACGTGATCCCCAATCAGATGAGCAGAGAGTACGTGAAGGAAAAGATGAATGGTTAATCATGATCGGAATATGTACACATCTTGGGTGTGTACCGGTTGACCATGCTACAAGAGATGGTAATGGTTGGTTCTGTCCTTGCCACGGTTCATATTATGATACATCAGGCAGAGTAATTGGGGGTCCTGCACCGAAAAATATGGCTGTACCTGATTATTTTTTCCCCAGTGAGAATGTTGTGGTAATTGGCAAGAAGGCTTAACGGAACTCGTTAAAAAAAACTCACAGGATCAACATCTATTATCACTGCAATACTCGAATTCAAGTTACAATTTTTAATCCAACATTTCAGCTTTTTTTGTATGGATAGGCTGTGCTTATTGTGTATTTTTAGCAATACCCTATACCGATACTTATTATTTAAAAAATTTATTGCTGCTGGTGATGGGCCAAGAATTTCAAATTCCTTTTTGTCTGCACTTACATTTTTTTCCTGGATACAAGTAGTTGAGCTACTTGGATGACAAAGAAGAGATTTTACTATTTCATTCGCTGCTTTTTGTGTCGCAATCTGATTCTTACCATAAATTATAAGCGCTATTAATCTGCTAAATGGTGGCATTTTGGCTTCGCGTCTTGACTCAAGTTCGATTTCATAAAATGAGTCCCTTTTTTGATGCAGCAATGCTTTTATTATTGAACTTTCAGGGTTATTGGTTTGCACTATTACCATCCCTTTTTCATTAAACCTTCCTGATCTGCCTGCAACTTGGTGCAATAATTGATACGTCTTTTCTGCTGCTCTTAAATCAGAATTTTCGAGACTCAAATCTGCATTCATTACTCCAACCAAAGTTAATTTAGGAAAATTGTGCCCCTTAGCAATTATTTGTGTGCCGATTATAATGTTCACCTCTTCTTTCAGTACCAAGTCAATTACGTTACTAACCGACTTCTGATCGCTGCTTATCATCGCAGTTTTTGCGTTTGGTATTAATTTTACCATTTCTTCAAGTAACCTTTCAATTCCTATGCCGTAGAGGGACAATGGCTGTTCACTTTGGCAATTAGAACATTTTTCTGGGAGTTTTAATTGATAAGAGCAATGATGGCACAAAAGAGCATTTTTTTTCTTGTGATATGTAAGCCAAACAGCACAATTTAAGCAGGAAATTTTATATCCACACTTTTTACAAACTGCCAGTTGTGCATACCCTCTGCGGTTTAGAAAAAGCATAACCTGCTGTTTTTTCTCTATGGTTTGTTTGATGCTTTCAAAAAGCTCAGAGGAGATCCATTGCTTGTTGTTCCTCATATCTACTACTTTAATGAGTGGCAATTCTGCACCACCGAATCGCTTGGTTAGCTTTACATGATTGTAATTCCCGCTTTTAACATGATGAATCGTTTCAAGCAGTGGAGTTGCTGATGATAAAATAATCGGAATATTTTCAAATTTGGCTAAGATTATCGCCATATCTCGAGCATTATATATAATTCCCTGTTCTTGTTTAAAAGATGAGTCGTGCTCTTCATCAATGATAATTAATTTTAGGTTTTTATAAGGCAAAAAAAGCGCTGACCGTGCACCAATAATTATCTGCGCATTTCCACTTGCTATATTGAGCCAATTATTTCGGCGAGTTTTTGGAGTGAGTCCTGAGTGCCATTCAACTAAGTTTTTTGATATCTGACCGCGAACACGATTTACCAATTGTGAAGTTAAAACAATTTCAGGCAAGAGGATTAGCACTTGCGCATTACCCTCTCCTGGTGTCATTCCAGTGCTTGACACTGGAATCCAGGTTTTGATCGAAAATGTTGTATAGTGCGCTTGTTTACAATCAATTTTGCTGGATCCCAGTGTCTGGGCACTGGGATGACACCCTCTTGGTAGACCCAAATCACAATGTTCGTACAGTTGTGTCTCTGGGCACTGGGATGGTAAAGTCTGAGCAGCATTTGGAACGGCAGTGTAATTCTTAATCAATTGTGCAATCACAGAGAGATAAACTTCGGTTTTTCCAGATCCTGTCTCACCGTCAAGCAAAGTCACTGAATACTTATTTAGATTACTTATTATTTCATCACTAGCTACCTGCTGTTCAGGGCTTAATTGGCAACTTATTTCACTTATTTCCTGCTTCTGCTTAGCACAAATCAATTTGTCTATTTGGTTTACTTTTAGCACTCCCCCCATTATCACTTTGGCAAGCATACCAATAGGTATTAAGTTATACTGCGCAACCCACTCTGCAAATGCAATCAATTTTGGTCTAATATTTGGTAGATCGATTTTTTGCTCAATAAATTTTAATTTCCGATCGCTCTTGTCACTATATCTCCAAACTATTCCGATCAAGCGTTTTTTGCCAAATGGCACCACTACGTAATCTCCAAGTAAAATCTCAGTATTTTCCTCAATTGCATATGAAAATAACTGATCAATTGGAAGTGGTAGTAATACGTCAACTGCTTTTGCCATAGTGATTGAGTTTAGCACTGTTTTGAAAATATTCGTTTGATTTTTGTGGATTGATTGGTTAAACTAGTATTAAGTTAGCTTTTTGAGGGTGAAGGTATGTTGACAGGTCAAGCAGTAGATAAGCTCAGGGAGTTTGTTTCCGTCCATAATGAATATAATAAAGGTAGAAGCCACACTTTCACTGAAGAACAAGTATTGCAAAGCAATAAAAAATTTTTCGAAACAAATACACATGTTAGCCTCAAAAGAAATGAAAAAGCTAATTACAACACTTTCTGTGCTCACGGTACTAACGCCTTTGTATTATTTTTAGCATTTGCTTTTGCAACTGCACAATTATTACCGGGCAACACAAGGAAGCTAACAGGAGTACCTAGAATTACAGGCGAATCATAAGGTAAATCACGAGTAAATAGTAACTTTGTATCGGCTGTAACATTATTAGATAATGATTCCGCTTTGTTCTCATCATATGAATTTGACTCATCGTATCCGGCATTTTACGCAAATAAATCAGTGATATCACTCCCTGGAGTATCGTACGATGAATTGTGTGATGCGGGAAAGAGAGAATATAAAAGAGTAGTAGATACAATGTATAGCAAACTTCAGAGGCAGTTTTCAAAGAAATATACAAAAAGAAGTAAAAATCAAGAATTGCAAGATAAAATAGGAAAGATTTTCCAAGATGAGTCTATGCGCGAAGTGTGTACAAAGTTATTCGATACTTCTGTTATAATTCTAGGAGATGGTATAGGAAAATGCGAAGGTAAAAAACTAGATCAAACAGAAATGGGTTTTGAACGAAAAGAAGTCTTGTACGAAAAAATAAATATTAGATGTATCATGGTTGACAAAGATGTTCTTATACCCCTGAAAAATTTAATTAACATGGTCAATCCAGAAATAGGAGAAAGTGTTGCGTGGTTTACTAATCAAGAAATACAAGGTTTTGAAGATGAGAGAGAAAATAATGCGAAAAATTCTGGCGCAAAAGTACCAGAAGATAGCTTTTTGAATACGTTTATAGAAAGATTTGGTGGTGAACTGCCTTTTGAGATTTCTAAGAACCTGTTTAAAATCTTCGTAATAAGAGAGAAATGAAGGAGAGAACAACCATCTGTAAGCTAGTGTTGAGTTTCCGCTCGCAATTTTTCCACAAACGCCTACATTTTTCCAACCAAGCAAAAGAACGCTCAACAACCCATCTCTTTGGCAATACAACGAAAGAGTGTAATTCACTTCGCTTTATTACCTCAACAGTTGCACCAATAGTAGCTTTTATTTGAGTTGCAAAATTTTCTCCTGTATAGCCAGCATCAACCAGTATATTTTTAACTTCAGAGAGGTTTTCTTCAGCCTTTTCCACCATTTCCACAGCACTGCTACGATCAGTTACTTCTGCCGTTGTTATATGAATTGCATGTGGCAAGCCTTGCGTATCAACTGCAATATGACGCTTTATGCCTGAAATCTTTTTACCTGCATCATAGCCCTTTTTTTCAGCAGTATCTGTGTTTTTAACACTTTGTGCATCAATTATACAGAAACTGGTTTTCTCTTTCCGACCATTGCTGATACGAACCTCTCCAACTAATTTTTTTTAAGACTACTTCCAGCAAGCTTGGTTCTGCTCCATTCTTTTTATTCCACATTTGAAAATAGTAATACACGTTCTCCCACCTTGGAAAATCTTTTGGCAGCATTCTCCACTGGCAGGCGCTTTTTAGGATATATAGCACTGCACAAAATACATCATACAAATCAAGTTTCCTTGGTTTTGTTTTCTTTCTGCTACTCTCCAGTATTGGTCTGATTTTTTCAAATTGTTCTTGACTTATATCGCTTGGATAGCTTTTTTGCATAGATATACCTCTTTCTTAACTATGCCTACTTTACCTCATATTTTCGAGATCCTTAACAGGTTCTAAGAAATTTGGTAGCACCACTATTGAAAAAGATTTATTATATTCATATTCATCAACTGGTAAGCGTGACAATAACAGACTTACTATACTGAAAAAAGAGGATCAATTAAAAGTATACAAAGAATCAGTAGAATATTCTACTCAAGAAGAAAATATAACAGGCGGTAGTAAAGAAAGTAACTCATGCCTTGAGCAAATCAATACTGAAGTTATAAATAATATTTCAGAACAACCGACTGCAAGCAATGTCACTACACAACCATTTGTTTCAACCCCTCCACAACAGGCACAACCAACGGATAGCGGTCCGCAACCAACTACAAGCAGTGCATCTCCATTGCAACAATCACCTGTCAGTAATGGAATTAATAATAATCTGCATCCAGAAAAGCAAGATAACCAGCTACCTATAGTAGGCAATCCAAAACGTAATTCTCCACAAAAACAAGCTTCAGGAATTTCTGCGAGAGGATGGACAATAGGCTTAGCATTATTATTCAGTGCTGTAGGAGCTACACTAGTTGCAATAGGAATTATTCCTGAGATTGTTGCTATTGGACTCATTGCAACTGCTGTATTGTTAGGAATTGTAGGTGCAGCATTAGGTTGTATAGTAGGGTATCTTACAGACATAACAGTAAACAAATGTTGTAATAGTGAAATGAAAGCTGCATAACTGACCATTAATGTCATTCAAATAACTCGTCTAGACATGTTTTTTTCTGGATTCTAGTATTGTGTGCATAACTGCATGAACATTGCGATTTGAGAGCAACTTTCACTAGGAAGGGTGTCATGAAAGTAGCTGACACTGGTTCCTTTATGACGGCAGTGCCCTCTTCTTGTCATCCGAGTAGCCCCTCTTCTGTCATCCCAGTGCTACCTTTCTTGTCATCCCAGTGCCCAGACACTGTGATCCAGAAAACTTAACTTTAAATAAGTGGCTGCATAATAAAGACTAGATCCCAGTGTCAAGCACTGGGATGACACCATAGGGGGCACTGGAATGACACCTCTCTTGGGCTCTTTTAGCCATAAATATTTAAGAAATTTACCAAATAAAAAAAAAGGCAAAAGAAGCCCTGGTCATTGTCTATTTTCTGTATTGGCGTTTTTTTAAGTCTTAAACACTGCAATTTAGCTGCTTTTAAATGCAACTCACCTTAGTTTAAATGTTTAAGAAATTTACTAAGCAGAAAAAAAGGCAAAAGATATCCCGTGTTAGCTAGTTGTCACTCTCTAATCCTGCAAATCGGCGTACTATACTGTCTTAAACAGCGCGTTTCAGCTTGTGTGGCCAGAAATGTTGTGAAGACATAAGGTGCACATAGTGCAAAAAATTAAAAATAAGACGCCAATCACGTAATACTGTTGTCGTTTAATCTGCACAGATTGAAGATAACTGAATATCTTCAGTCTCATGATAAGGGGGCTGGCGGAGGGTGTCAAGTAAGTTTTTATGGCCTACGCTGGAATGACATCATTTACTATATAATATTGTGTTATATTACAGATATATAGATCAATCCCTCAATATTTCATTTATAGAGATTTTCGATCTCGTCTTTTCATCCACTTTTTTTACTATGACTGCACAATAGGTTGAAATGTTATTTTTAGATGGAATAGACCCTGGTACCACTACAGAATAAGGCGGTACTTCGCCATAAAATACCTCGCTAGTTTCTCTATCAATAATTTTTGTTGATGCCCCAATAAATACACCCATGCCAAGGACTGATCCTTCTCTCACTACCACACCCTCAGCCACCTCGCTACGTGCTCCGATAAAGCAATTATCTTCTATAATGACAGGTGAAGCTTGAATAGGCTCAAGAACTCCACCTATTCCCACTCCACCGGAAATATGACAGTTTTTTCCTATTTGCGCACAGCTACCAATCGTTGACCAGGTATCTATCATTGTTCCTGAATCAACATATGCACCAACGTTAATAAAACTTGGCATTAGAACAACATTTGTGCCTATATAAGCAGATTGGCGAACAAAACACCCAGGAACTGCTCTAATTTTTAACCGGCGAAATTTCTCCTCATTCCATTCACTAAACTTGTTACCGATCTTATCAAACCAGCAATTGGTATTGTCTATTATTTTGTTTTCTTCAGTGAGAAAATGTAATAATATTGCCTGCTTTATCCACTTATGTACTACCCATTCTCCACTTGATAACTTTTCTGCTACTCTAATTTTGCCACTATCAAGAAGCTCAATCACCTCTTTAATTTCTATTCTTGCTGTTTTCTTTAGATTATAGTCATTAAATTTTTCTCTATTTTTCCAAATATTTTCTATCTCACTCTGTGTTTTTTTTAGTTGCAAACCTTCCATTTGTTATATATATATTAATATTAAATTTATAGCTCTATATCATTTGAGCTTGTTACTACTTTATATGTAAGTGCTATGAAAATACAATGTAATAGTTGTACTAAAACTTACTTAGTATCTCCTGAGCAAATTGGTGTATCTGGAAGAAAGGTAAAGTGTATGAACTGCAATCACATATGGCATGAATATCTAGAAGAAGTGTCAAACAAGTCGCCCTCTGCTAATATACAGGAAAAAAAAGTTAGTGGAAGGAATTTTTTACAAAATCTAGCATTCACCACTCTAGCTTTTGCAACAGCTACAGGGTTATGCGTCGTAATTGCTAATGGCATCTTTCCTAGAGAGATGAACAAAGCATACAAAACGATCAGTTTATATAAGGATTCAATAAGCTATAAATTAGGGTACAAAAAAGAACAAACAGAAAGTTCAAATGTAAAAAAACTTGCTGTAAATAAGTTTTATCAAGATTACCTTTTTTTATCTAATTTAAGATCTAGTTAAATAGGCATAAACCATTGCCGATATCGGTATTCAGTTTCTATAACTACTTAGATATGCGAATAGTATTAGGGTGACAGAGTTTTAAAAATAAGTTATTTTTTAGCAAAAAAGGCAGCTCATGAGTATTAAAATTGCACCTTCTATACTTTCAGCAGACTTTGCAAAATTAGGAGAAGAAGTAAGAAAAATTAGCGATTTAGGTGTAGATTACATACACATAGACGTTATGGATGGGAATTTCGTTCCAAATATTACAATTGGTCCTAGCGTTGTCTCTGCAATACGTAAATATAGCAATCTTCCTTTTGATGTGCATTTAATGGTCAAATCTCCTGGTGACCACATTGAAAGCTTTATAAATGCTGGTGCTGATATTATCACTGTACATGCAGAAGCAGAAATACACCTTGAGAGGTTGATAAGAAAGATAAAGTCATACAAAAATGTAAACGATGCAAAAAAACCGATTCAAGTTGGAGTTTCAATTGTTCCTTCAACTTCTCCAAGTGTGCTTGAATACATAATACATGAGCTAGATATTGTGCTGATTATGACAGTCAACCCTGGCTTTGGAGGGCAAGAATTCATTCATTCACAGTTGAACAAGATATCTACTATAAAAAAAATGATACAAGAGCGTAACCTTAAAACACAAATTTCAGTAGATGGTGGAATTAATTTTTTTAACGCAGCTGACATAATAAAAGCAGGTGCTGATATTTTAGTTGCGGGATCGGCGATATTCAAGGCTGAAGACATTAAAAAGGCTGCAAACGATCTTAAAAATGCATGAACGTTGTAATATGGTACAATGTTACATGATAATGAGACTGGCAAAACTTGCAAAGTAATTTTTTATGGCTTAAAAACGCGCTGGAAGGCACCCTACTTTAAATTCTTCATAAACCAAAGCACCAAATCGTCATCAAGATCAACTTTAGCGCCAGGTTTAATATCCTTATATTTGTACGTAACGCCCAAACCATCGGGAACATAGCCTCTCTTGACATATAGTTTTTGAGCAGCTCCATAATCAGCATAAAGACCAACACCCAAGCCAACAATATCACTTTTTTTAGCTGCTTCTTTTTCTGCAACTCCAAGCAAAGTTGATCCTACACTTCTATTTCTCATAAGTGGTAACACGTTAAGATCCATAATTTCTGGAATACCTTTATCATGAAAAGGTTTGTATTTGGAGCGCCATTTTATAGTACTTTTCATAATAGTCCAAATAAGGTAAAATAAGGATTTGTAGTAGTGAAGGTAGGTATGCCAGCAGCATATAGTTATGACTTAAGGAAAAAAGCAATGGAAGCTCTAGACGAGGGAGAAAGCAGAGAAACAGTGGCAGCAAGATTTAAAATTGGACGAACTACTTTGTGGGAGTGGCAGCAAAGAAGAAAAGAAACAGGTGACTTTCAATCAAAAAAACTTGGAAATGGAGGTTACAATCACAAAATTACCGACTGGGATGCCTTTGCTAAATTTGCCAGAGAAAACGGAGGAAAGACTCTATTGGAAATGGCTAAACTTTGGAGCAACGTTAGTATCCAAACTATCCACCGAGCCCTGAAAAAAATTGGATTTACACGCAAAAAAAGACCTATGGGTACAAGGAAAGAAGCGAAGAAAAACGTGCTAAATTCTTGAAAATTATAGCAACAAAAGAACCTAAAAACTTAGTGTATATAGATGAGTCTGGCATTGACAACACTGAAGACTACCCCTATGGATATTGTCAGAAGGGACAGCGGTTTTATGCCCTAAAATCTGGGAAGAAAACTCAACGAATCAGTATGATTGCAGCTTTAAGTGAAAGAAAAATAGTTGCTCCATTAACCTTTGAAGGCCACTGTAATATGGATATTTTTAATGGATGGTTTGAGCAATTTTTGATACCGACCTTGGAACCTGGACAAACTGTCATTCTTGACAATGCTACTTTTCATAAGTCTGATAAGATCATTAAGCTTGCTAAAGGGATTGGTGCAGAAATTTTGTATCTGCCACCGTATTCTCCAGATTTTAACAAAATTGAACATCATTGGTTTGCTATAAAAAACAGAGTCAGGAAAAACATTCCTCTATTCAAGTCTTTTCGTCATGCTGTTGATTCTGCCTTTCTATGATCTGTTCGGATTATTATGAGAAGTGCTATACTACCAAGCTATTACGATTGCAGCATACACTGTTTTTTAAAACTTTCATTCCCCTTGACTCTGTAAATTTTACAAAACTTGCCGTATTGCTTGCAAACACCAAGCGAGTTTACCTTTCTTATAATGGCTCGTTTCATCAATAAGTAGAACTTTACTTCTACTTATCTCTTGTTCGATCTGCTCATATGCTTCTTGGCATTTTTCTGCAACTCTAGCCTCGCTATTTGACACGCTACCAACACTGATGTCCAGGTTGAAAATATTTTTTATAATATTTGCTATTTCTCTTTTCGAGTTCTTGTAAAATCCGCTCAGCGCCGCGATTGTTGACTTAACTTTTGGACCAAATGTATCTGGCGTAACACCTTCTGGTAACTTACTGCTTCTTCTTTTCCCGCATCTCCGGCAACGACCATTGATATTCCACTACATAAGGCCTAATTTACGGAAGATCAACTTTTTGATGAATGTACGGTCCCTTGCATATTGCAATCTCTCCTCCGCATTCACAAGTAGATGACAACTTTACTTTTATCACCTCATCTGCATCCATTTTGGCGCGAAAACTTCCTTTATGACCAACCTGACCACCGACGTTTCTGTCGCTCTTTGGCTTGTCCTTCTTTATTTTGTATAATTCTTTAGAGCTTGGCAGAGATGAATTTTTCGAGTTTAAACCAAGCCTCTCCTTTAATTCAGCGTTCTCTATCCTCAGGGCTTTATTTTCTGCTTTTAAGTTTTCTACTTCTACTTCCAACTTCTCTATTTTTTTGCTGTAAATTTTTGCAGAGCTCTTCTAGATCAATCATATTACCTCACGTTTACCCTATGATTATCTTTTTAGATCACCTTGTCTACCTATTTTGCCACTCTGCTGAACGGATACACAAAATTCATTATAAAATAGCCATTTAACCTTTGAAGAAAAAATATGCCACAAAAAATGAGAGTCAGTAACCATAGCGAATATAACAAATTTCTAGAAATAAAGAGGAAATATTTTTCGTTACATCGATGAAGCTATCGAAAATTGGTATGAAAATAGTCCAAAAATGCAAGGCGGCAACTATATTTTATAATGCACCCCATAAATTAGACCAAAAAAAAATGGTTAATCCGAGTAAAAAGGGAAAAGAATGGAGTGTAGTATGAGAACAAAAAAGCAGAGTTAAAAGCAAAGATAGCTTTGGAAGCAATAAAAAATCAAAAAAGCACAGCAGAGATATGTAGTAATACCATCAACAAATTTATATGATTGGCGTGATAGAGTATTAGCAAGATTAAAAGACCTATTTATAGAAGAAAGTGAGAGTATAAGAAAACAAAGGATATTAGGACAAGAAATAGAAAATTTGCATAAAGTTATAGGGGAATTGACGGTTGAAAATAATTACTTGAAAAAAAAATTACTGAAATAAACAAAAAAGATAGGATAAAACTTATAGAAAAAGACTCTGATCTATCAATAAGAAAACAAGCTAATTTATTGAGGATTTGCAGGTCTAGCTTATATTATAGTCCTATAATTAATGATGAAAGTGAGATAGCAAATTTAATTCAAGAAATATATTTGGCTTCAGACTGCCATTATGGATATCGAAAAATTACTGCTGAAATTATAGCAAATGGAATAGTAATCAACCATAAGAACCTCAGTTATGGATTAGAAAATAGATAAAAGTATAACTAAGAAGAGGGAAACAGGGTAAACTCGAGTATTTTAGTAATAATAAGAGGTTACCCATGAAGAAAGATATTACAGAACTGTACTGTTGCGTCGAGGATTTTTGTCGTGCGGTAGATGATAATTTTGCAAATAGGTTCTTATCAAACGGCAAAAAACCAACCAGAGTACCAGAAATAGCGCACTCAGAAATTCTAACCATAATCCTATTATACCATAAATCACCATGTAAAAACTTCAAGGCTTTTTATCTTTGTTATCTTCAGTTATTCTATAGATCAGAGTTTTCAAAGCTGCCTTCATATCACAGATTTATTGCCTTAAAGCCGCGAGTTTTGTGGTATTTAGCATTACTTTTGCAATGGTTTTGTGAACAAGCAAAAATGACCGGGATTTCCTACATAGATTCTACTTCAATAGCAGTATGCCATCGAAAAAGAATCTCAAGAAATAAGGTTTTCAAAGGATTAGCAGAGTTAGGAAAGAATACTTACGGCTGGTTTTTTGGTTTTAAATTACATGTAGTAATCAATGAAATAGGTGAAATTCAAGGTGTTACGCTAACCAGAGGTAACGTCGATGACAGAAAACCTGTACCAACTCTAACCAAAAAACTAACTGGACTTTTGTTTGGAGATAAGGGCTATATAAAGAAAGAGCTCTTTGAGAAACTATTCGATAGAGGTCTAAAACTCGTCACTAAAGTGAAAAAAGGTATGAAAAATGCACTGATTTCGCTGAAAGAGAAGATTTTACTAGGGAAAAGATCGATTGTTGAAACGGTTTTTGGCTGCCTAAAAAACAAATTTGAACTTGAGCACACTCGGCATAGATCCACAGTAAATTTCTTGGTACATATTTTTTCTACCCTCATTTCTTATTCAATGCAATCGAAAAAGCCCTGTATTTCTCAGCTTTACTTCGTTGGTTAATCCATAACTGGGGTATAAGAAGGTTTTGAGAATAATGAAAAAGATGGGAATTACTGGGTTATATTGTAGAAAAAAACATAACACTAGCATTAAAGATAAAAAACATAAAATATATCCTTATTTACTTGAAGGTTTGATTGTTTGTAGAGCTAACCAGGTGTGGGCCACTGATATAACGTACATTATGCTTGAAGGTAAGTTTGTCTATTTTGTAGCAATAATGGACTTGTATAGTCGCTATATTATTGCTCATTCATTATCACCATATCTTGATGCTGGATTTTGCATTCATACTCTCAAAGAAGCTCTAAAACAAGGTAAACCTGAGATTTTCAACAGTGATCAAGGTGTGCAATTTACAAGCTATAATTTCATTATGGAGTTAGAGCGTGCTAATATAAAAATCAGCATGGATCATAAAGGACGCTGCTTTGATAATATATTTATTGAACGCTTATGGAGAACTTTAAAACAAGAAGCCATATATTACTATAGACCAAACAGTATCAGAGATTTGGATGTTGTAATAAAGGATTTTGTTGGTTGGTATAACTATAGAAGGCGACATCAGTCTTTACATTATAAAACTCCTGCTGATCTCTATTATCATAGACAATGAATGAATATGTGCTTTAAATGTGTGTGGACGCACATATTCATTATTTTTTTTAGATTAGAACTTCTTTACAAAAAAATCGGATTACTTTGAAAAAAATGGTCTAGACAAATGGGTGCACTATACCGCTGGTCTACTCTCCTTTGAATGATTCAGAAAACATTCCATTGACATGCTGAACAACAGATACGACACTATGTCGTTTACCGTAAAAACTCATATTTTACACAATCACAGCGAGGAAACACATTCCTCGAACGGATAATTTCATTATACTTAACATGGAAACAAAAGGGCTTTCCAAAATCTCCTATCTATTGTTTCTTAAACCACTCTGCTGAACGGATACTAGTAAATTTCTTAATGTTTATGGCTAAAAGAGCCCAAGAGAGGTGTCATGCCAGTGCTCCTTTTTTTGTCATCCGAGTAGCCCCTATGATGTCATTCCAGTCTGGAATCCAGTTTTCCATATAATCTCATCGAAAATGTTGTAACCACTTTCTGTGCTAGTTTGCTTGCTTACAAGCAAACTTTCCTGGATCCCAGTGTCAAGCACTGGGATGACACCATTCTTTTTCCTGGATCCCAGTGGGCTTTGTTGCATCGCACCTTATACTGGTAATAATTTACGATAAATTCATGTAGCCATTTCGCATACCAATGTCAGTGAATTTATTGAGCAAATAACACTTGAGTCGCAGTTCCTTCTCACGATTAACCTCAGATTTGTTCCGAAAACTAAACCCGAATGTTTGTTTCAGTCGCGAGAAAAAACCTTCTACATAAGATCTTTTCCCATAATTTACTTTCTTTTTCCATTCTTTCACGCCATCTTCACCATGTAATTTCATTAACTGAATAGCGACATTTCTATCAAGCATATAATCTATTTCTGGATGTTCTGCCGCATTGTTTATTGGTGGAATTTTTGTCTTTATATCATATTCGTTACACAACTTATAAAACTTGTGCCTATCATATGCTCTATCTGCATATAGTGCTTTTATGGCATGAACTTCTTTTAGCAAATCACAAGCTCCATAGTGATCAGACCGTTACTGTATTTTGCAGCTATATATTCAACATTACATGCAATTTTCTATAGCTGCGATACTTTCTATCTTCGCTATTTTCCTTCAGGAGTATTGTTGTATATCTGTACTGTCTATAGCAATTTCGATATCTTCCATATTATTTTCTGCAATCATTGATCTTAATATTAAGTTTCTTTTGATGCTTGTGAATAGCTGATAACTTGCAATTTTTCCCAATTTGCTCAAGGTATCCTGCTATAAATCCAACTGTTTGCCTCAAACCTATTCTGAATAGATGGGTTATTATATGTATCAAAATTACAACTTTATCACTATAAATATAGTTGCCGCCTTGCATTTTTGGACTATTTTCATACCAATTTTCGATAGCTTCATCGATGTAACGAAAAATATTTCCTCTTTCTTGCAAAAATTTGTTATATTCGTTTTGGTTACTGACTCTCATTTTTTGTGGCATATTTTTTCTTCAAAGGTTAAATGGCTATTTTATAATGAATTTTGTCAGTAACTGCCAGATTTTTTCGGTTGCTATGCAACAAAGCCATTCCAGACTGGAATGACACCATTTGTTGTGCAAATTACCTTTGCAAACAAATGTTCGTACAGCTGTGTGTCACGCACTTTGCTTCAATATTTGCACATTAGCCACTCCCCTGAACAGATACCTATTTTCTTATAAAAGAAATTCCTATATATAAATAATTGCCCTGATAACACCTAAAATGTAAAATAGTTTTACTAATTTCTATACTCCATAATAAGAACAGAAAGTGCCTCAGGCCCTATCCACTCTGAGAATTCTCATGCTTCTATCTGGGTAAGGCCGCTTTAGGCATAACACCCTAAACTTGCCAATTTTTATGTTTATTTGTGACCGTTTATTGTTTTGCACCCCAGTCTTTTTCAAATATTGCAAGTCCTTGATCGGTAAGCGGATGGTTAAGTAATTGTCTAAGTACTTTTGCTGGTACAGTAATTGAATCAGCACCAAGCCTTGCAGCTTCTATTACATGCGCTGGGCTTCTTACTGATGCAACAAGAACTTTAGTATCAAAATCGTAATTAGAATATATAGTGCATATATCTTCTATTAGCGATAAGCCATCATAGCTTATATCATCAAGACGACCAACAAAGGGAGAAATAAAACAAGCACCGGCCTTAGCGGCAAGCAGTGCTTGTCCAGGAGAAAAACATAACGTGATGTTAACAGGTATTTTATGCTCTGTCCACAACTTCTTACAAGAAATTAATCCTTCATGTGTAAGAGGTAATTTTACCACAACATTATCAGCGATTTCTGCTAAATTTAGACCTTTTGTGATCATCTCTTCATGGCTATCTGCAACAACTTCAACACTAACAGGCCCCTTGACAATAGAGCATATTTCACGCACTAAATCCTCGTATTTATCTTTACGCCCGGACTTTGCTATTAAAGAAGGATTAGTTGTTATTCCATCAATAAACTCTTTTAGTTCTTTAATTTCATTTAAATCAACGCTATCAAGAAAAATTTCCATATTAACCTCCCATAAAAACTTGGAAAATTTTATCATCCTATCACAACTGTACAAATATTGTATTTTAATGCAACATGAACAACTACCGGCCAGTTTTCGATTGTACACTAAGCTGGTGAGTGTAAAAGTAGCTGACACTGGTTCCTTTATGACAGCAGTGCCCTCTTTTTGTCATCCGAGTAGCTGACACTGGGATGGCTTTGTTGCATCGCACCTTATACTGGTAGTAATTTACGATAAATTCATGTAGCCATTTCGCATACCAATGTCAGTAGACTTCTTTCAACATTAGACTTCTCTCAGTTTTAAAAGAAGTCTATTGTTGAAACCAGCGCCTCCTTCTCCTGTCATCAAAGTAGCTTGACTACTTGGATCCAGAAGAAAGAATGGTGTCATCAAAGTAGCTTGACTACTTGGATCCAGGAATTTTATTAAGTATAAAAGTAGCCATTTTATGCTAAAATACAACGTTTTGATGATTATGAAAAGGCTGGATCCCAGACTGGCCTCCTAGTAGAGATCGCTTTTGTAATTGCAACATTCATGCAATCTTTAGCCATAAATATTTAAAAAATTTACCAAATGAAAAAAAAGGCAAAAGAAGCCCTGGTCATTGTCTATTTTCAGTATCGGCGTTCTTTAAGTCTTAAACACTGCAATTTAGCTGCTTTTAAACGCAACTAACTTAAGCTATAAATGTTTAAGAAATTTACCAGCAGAAAAAAAAGACAAAGAATCCCCGGAGTAGCTAGTTGTCACTCTCTAATCCTGCAAATCGGCGTACTATACTGTCTTAAACAGCGCGTTTCAGCTTGTGTGGGTAAAAACCCAGAAATGTTGTGAAGACATAAGGTGCACATAGTGCAAAAAATTAAAAATAAGACGCCAATCACGTAATGCTGTTGTCATTTAATCTGCACAGATTGAAGATAAATGAATACCTTCATTTTCATGATAAGGGGGCTGGCGGAGTTTGTCAAGGAAGTTTTTCGTTTAATTTTCGTCCTGTTTCTATATACCACTTAGCTAACATGAGTTTTGTTTTGACTTTTTGTGCTAATTTTGCAGAATATTAAGATTATCATTTAAATAAAATACATGACGAAAGAGGATTGGGAAGCGGTAATTGGGCTTGAGGTGCACGCTCAAATTTCTTCTAATACGAAGCTATTTTCTAGCTCATCAACGGAGTTTGGTGCTGAGCATAACACTCAAGTTTCTCTAGTTGATGCGGCGATGCCAGGTACACTACCAATACTAAACTACTACTCTATAGAGCAAGCAATACGCACCGGTCTTGCACTTTCTGCAGAAATTAATAAGTGTTCTTACTTTGACCGGAAAAATTATTTTTATCCTGATTTACCGCAAGGTTACCAGATAACCCAGTTTTTTGAGCCAATAGTTAAAAATGGTAGAGTATTTATCAACGACAATAAAAAGGAAATAAGAATTGCGAGAATTCATCTAGAGCAAGATGCAGGGAAGAGCGTTCATGAGGAAAGCAAAACTTATGTGGATTTAAATCGTGCAGGGGTTGCTTTAATGGAAATTGTTTCAGAACCAGATCTCCGTTCATCTGCGGAAGCTGCAGAATGCATGAAAAAATTGAGGCAGATTTTGCGTTACATTGGTTCGTGTGATGGTGATATGGAAAAGGGATCACTTCGTTGTGATGCAAATGTTTCTGTCCGCCTAAAAGGCAGTAGCACATTTGGCACTCGTTGTGAGATAAAAAATCTGAACTCGATACGTTATATTGTGCAAGCTATAGACTATGAAATACAAAGGCAAATTGAAATTTTAGAAAGTGGGGAAGAAATAAGTCAAGATACCTTATTGTTTGACGTCGCTTCGGGAAAAACAAAAGTGATGCGAAACAAAGAGGATGCAAGCGACTATAGATACTTCCCTGAGCCTGATTTATTACCTATTGAGGTAAGCCAGGAGAAGATTGATTTAATTCAATCATCTTTGCCTGAGTTACCAGATCAAAAAAAGCTGCGATACATTGAGGAATTGGGTATCAACGAATACGATGCAAACGTCATTACTTCCGATAAAGCAATTGCTGATTACTTTGAGGAATTGATAAAAAAACATGATTCAAAGCTCGCAGTCACCTGGTTAACTGTAGAGCTTTTCGGTCGTTTAAATAAAGCAAATATTGATATTGTGAGCTCCCCAATCAAAGCAAATGCTTTGTCAGAACTCTTAGATTTTATCGTTGATGGAACAATCTCTGCTAAACTTGGCAAACAAGTATTCGATAGTATGTTTGAAACTGGCAAACCTGCATCTCTAATTATAGAAGAGCAGGACCTAAAGCAAATAACCGATAAAGTTCAAATAGCAGAAGTTATCGACAAAATCATCAATAACAACCAAGATAAGGTTCAAGAATACAAAAGCGGTAAAACAAAGTTATACGGGTTCTTTGTTGGCGAAGTTATGAAACTTACTAAGGGAAAAGCCAGCCCTGATGTGGTGAATTCAATTTTGAGTGAGAGATTAAGTAATTAGTTACATTTTTTTATTTACGTAACAGCACATCTCGTAGATATTCTCAGATTTACGCTACGATATCTGTATATCATGACATATAACTTTTTTACCATTTGTTGGTACTATTTTTAAAATTACGTGAGGCTGAGGATGTCTGAAACTTATCCTGCTGGAGGGGCGAAAAACCTTATCCACGGTTTTATTTGCCAACTGAAATGGCTAATGCTATTTTTGAAACGTGCGATGGATAAGGAATATTCTTTCCGCTTAGCTACAGAACTGAGGTTAGCTGCGAGTTTTGACGATCTCGTCTTTCAGTATGAACAAAATGGGAAAATAATACATAGGTTCATGCAGATTAAACACACGCGAAAGAGATATAAAAAGATCAGCATAGATGACTTATTAACACACAAAAAAAATGACGATTTTGGCTTAGTAAAATACCTTATTGCTTATTTCATAATCAAAGGTAGCGGGAAGTTTGATAATGGAATTCTAGAGGATTTTATTATTGCTACAAATGCTGACTTTGATCTTAAAAGTCTTGTAGATAAGAAAATTTCAGTCACGAAAATAAAAACAAAAGATGATTTTCTTAGTATAGGTAACAGTGCAAGATATAAGCTTAAAGATTTAAAAGGTAATATTGCTCAATACTTGAAGCAAAGCATGGCTTCTATGAAAGATAAATTAAGTAAGAAAATAAGCAATGGTAAGAAGATAAGCGATGAAGAAATAGATAAAGGAATAAAAGACTTTCTAAATAAGCTAGTGTTTGCAGTGAATTTGCCTAATGAAGTTGAGCTTGGTGAAATCATTAAAAATGAGCTAGGTAAAGAATTTAATAATATTGATAGAAAGAACGTCTATAGTCGCTTTCAGGAAGAAGCTCTAGATTGGATGAAAGCAGAAGAAGGAAAGTTTCTGTCACATGAAGAAATAAATGAGTTTTTTGAAAAAATAAGAGAGGAAATTTTAGGAGCGATTTGGTTTGGCATAATAGAGCCAGTGGCATCTTTTACTGGTAGAAGTAGTGAATTAAAAGCCTTACATGACGCACTACAAAGGAGCACGGGCAGGCAAGCGGTGATATCGCAGGTTGCTACTATTAGTGGTCTTGGAGGAGTGGGAAAAAGTGAGTTAGCTAGGAAATATGCTTACAAGTATGGAAAGTATTATGGTGGCAATGTTATATGGATAAACGCTGAAAACTTTGAAGATATGAAAAATTCTTTCTTGAGGTTAGCTGGGGATGATAGATTAGGCATTCCTCCCAAAGATAAGCACGGAAGGGACAAAACGATAGAAGCTATTGTTGAAGAAATATATGCTTTTTTTGCAAGAAGGGGAAGGAAAAGCCTATTCATTTTTGATAATGCTGAGGGATATAAAGGTATTAAAAACCCCAGTTATGGATTAACCAACGAAGTAAAGCTGAGAAATACAGGGCTTTTTCGATTGCATTGAATAAGAAATGAGGGTAGAAAAAATATGTACCAAGAAATTTACTGTGGATCTATGCCGAGTGTGCTCAAGTTCAAATTTGTTTTTTAGGCAGCCAAAAACCGTTTCAACAATCGATCTTTTCCCTAGTAAAATCTTCTCTTTCAGCGAAATCAGTGCATTTTTCATACCTTTTTTCACTTTAGTGACGAGTTTTAGACCTCTATCGAATAGTTTCTCAAAGAGCTCTTTCTTTATATAGCCCTTATCTCCAAACAAAAGTCCAGTTAGTTTTTTGGTTAGAGTTGGTACAGGTTTTCTGTCATCGACGTTACCTCTGGTTAGCGTAACACCTTGAATTTCACCTATTTCATTGATTACTACATGTAATTTAAAACCAAAAAACCAGCCGTAAGTATTCTTTCCTAACTCTGCTAATCCTTTGAAAACCTTATTTCTTGAGATTCTTTTTCGATGGCATACTGCTATTGAAGTAGAATCTATGTAGGAAATCCCGGTCATTTTTGCTTGTTCACAAAACCATTGCAAAAGTAATGCTAAATACCACAAAACTCGCGGCTTTAAGGCAATAAATCTGTGATATGAAGGCAGCTTTGAAAACTCTGATCTATAGAATAACTGAAGATAACAAAGATAAAAAGCCTTGAAGTTTTTACATGGTGATTTATGGTATAATAGGATTATGGTTAGAATTTCTGAGTGCGCTATTTCTGGTACTCTGGTTGGTTTTTTGCCGTTTGATAAGAACCTATTTGCAAAATTATCATCTACCGCACGACAAAAATCCTCGACGCAACAGTACAGTTCTGTAATATCTTTCTTCATGGGTAACCTCTTATTATTACTAAAATACTCGAGTTTACCCTGTTTCCCTCTTCTTAGTTATACTTTTATCTATTTTCTAATCCATAACTGAGGTTAAAAGGTTTTTACCTTCATCTTTACATCCTAGGCATAAAAAACCTTATGTTTTAATTACTTCTCGTGACTGTAAGTGGAATGTGAGAGGAGAAGGTGATATAAAAGTAATACAATTAGATGAGTTTGGTGAAGTAGAAGCTTTAGAATTTGTTAGAAAAGCTTTGAACATAGAGAACAATTTACAGGATAGGGAAATAGAAGAGCTAACAAGAGAATTACAATATTTTCCATTAGCTTTAGGACAAGCAGTTGTATATATTCAAGATCGAAATGAGGAATCAAGATTAAGGGGTGATAAGAGATTTAAAATAAGTGATTACTTAAAAGAGTATCAACAAAATGCAGGTGAATTGCTTAAGAAAGGAGTTTATGAAAATGAAGATCGTTATACTAAAACAGTTTTAACAACTTGGAACATTACGATGACATATATATGCAAGGAATATGGCTTTGAAGCATTAAGCATTCTTGAAATAATGGCCTATCTTGCTCCTGACAATATCTGCATCAAAGAAATTTTTTCAAAATTAATAACAGATGATAAGGCAAAGCTTTGGAATGCTGTTGAGTTACTTAATCGATATTCAATGATTAAATTAAGGGAAGGAGTAGTAAATATCCACAGGCTAGTACAAAAAGTAACAAGATTAAAATTACAAGAGAACCGACAAGAAGAGAAAACCCTCAGAAAGGCTCTAGAATTGATAAACAGTGGTGATTTAGTGAAAGATAGTAAAATTCATGTTGCATCTATTTGGGGATATGCAAGTAAACACGGTAGGTTGATTGATGACTTTTACAAAGATACTAATTTGCATTTGCTTGTTGAAAATGATGATTATAAAGCGATTAAAAACTTATTAGCATATATAAAGAAAAAACATCAAGATAAGCTTAGTGAGATTGTTAATGCTAAAGATGGGTGTGATATTGCTCCATTGCATTTAGCTGCTGGAAATGGGAAATTGGACATAGTAAAATACCTGATCAATAAAGGTGCTAGTATTGATGCTAGGGACTGTTTTTACCAAACGCCATTATACTGGGCTGCTAAGAGTGGAGAGTTAGACATGGTAAAATATCTTGTAAATAAAGGCGCTAGTGTTGATATTGAAGATAGTTATGGCTGGACTGCATTATACTGGGCTGTTGAGAATGAAAATTTTTATATAGCAGAATACCTTATAAAAGAAAAAGGTATTGATGTTAGTGCTAGGTACAGCAATGGCAAAACTATGTTACATGAGGCTATTAGGTTTGCGAAACTGGATGCGGTGAGGTACCTAATTGGTAAAGGAATTGATATTGATATCAAAGACGGATATGGCGGTACTCCATTGCATTGGGCTGCTATCAGAGAAAAGATTGATATGGTAAGATATTTTATAGAGCAAGGTGCTGACGTTAATGCTAAAGATAATGATGATCTAACGTCGTTACACTGGGCAGTTTTATACGCGAACTTGAAGGTAGTAAGATGTCTTGTTGAAGATGGTAGTGATGTTGATGCTAAAGACAAACGTGGCTGGACACCATTGCACTTGATTGCCAAGAATAACCGTCTATTATGGGGGGATGATTTGAATGAAATGTTGGGAACAACAGAATACTTCATTCAAAAAGGTGCTGATGTTAACGCTAAGGATAAAGACAGCAACACACCACTACACCTCGCTGCTATGAAGGGAAAGATTGATGTAGCAAAAGTACTACTAAAACACAACGCCGATGTTAACGCTAAAAATAATGAAGGAAAAACAGCATTGTATTATGCAGCTAATAATAATCACCAAGAGCTTGTGGAATTGCTTTTAGCTCATGGTGCATCCTTATAACTATTGAAATTTTGCATTTAATTTATAGCTCAGCCTCTGTCAGGCTATAGGATGACAGAAGTGGGCTTTAATGGCTGTAGTACTATAGCTGTTATACTCCAAAAGTAAGTATTAGATATAACAAATAGAAGAAATTAGATAGAATGATTAAAGGGGCAAGGATATAAAGGTTTAACTTGAAATAACCTGATAAAATTTGAATCACACTTCCAAGTGCTGGCACCCACGAAAGTAATAAAGTTGCAAAAATTAGCAAATTTTTTGTAACTTTTGGCGTTGTATATTCGTTTTCTAATTTGTGGTATGATTTTCGTATAGAGATTGTTATTCTACCTAAGTACCAATTAACTATTCCACCAAGGCTTGATCCTAGTACTCCAAAAAATAACATAAGTAGTGGAGTGTAATACGACCTGAAATAAAGCATGGTATTGAACACAAAACCTTGATGTATGGGTAAGATGAGCGACGATACTAGACTATCTGTGAATAACAGGAAGTAATTTTCCATATGAGTTTACCAGGTTGTTGTACCATCTTCATTGTCAGAAATTGTAACCCCCATTTGTTTCAACTGATCCCTTATTTTGTCTGCAGTATCGTAATTTTTATTTTTTTTTGCAATTTTTCTTAAGTCTATCAACCTTTCTATTTCTTGATGATTTACATCCACAGCAAACCACTTTTCATAACTTGACTCAAGAAGACCAATAAATCTGGCGCTCTTAACAAAACTCTCAGTTAATTTAAGCTTTTCACTTTCATTACTCATTTTGTTGATTTTTGCAGCCATTTCATGTAATATAGCTAGAGCTTCAGGAATGTTTAAGTCGTTTTTTAAAGCGTCTATAAAATCTTTAGAAATTTCTGCGTTACTTTCATCAATATTCGTTGTATCTAAGCCACGTAATAACCGATAAAATTTATTTAAGGTTTCCTGTGCATCAGAAATAACGTTTTCTGTCCAATCAAGTGGTTTTCTGTAGTGAGTTTTGAGCAGTGCATAACGTATTACTTCACCCTTTATTCCACTATCTAGCAAATCTCTTACTTTGACTATATTAAATAAGGACTTGCTCATTTTCTCTTCATTTACTGTAAGAAAGCCGTTATGTATCCAGTATTTTGCAAACATTGATCCAGCAAATGCAGACTTACTCTGTGCAATTTCATTTTCATGGTGAGGAAATTGTAAATCTATGCCGCCACCATGAATATCAAAATCTTTGCCAAGGTAAGCATATGACATTGCTGAGCATTCTATATGCCATCCAGGCCTGCCCTCTCCCCATGGGCTATTCCAATAACTTGAAAGTTTGTAGTCAATATCATTTGCAGGCTTCCACAGCACAAAATCTCCCGGGTGCTTTTTATTTTCATTAACTTCAACTCTGCTACCTGGGACCAATTCATCAGTTTTTTTTCCTGATAAAGCACCATATTCATGATAAGATTCTATATTAAAATACACGTGTTTGTCAGATTCGTAAGCATGGCCTGATTGCAGCAAATGTTCAATTAATTTTATAATATAATTTACGTTTTCCGTTGCTTTTGGTTCGTATGTTGGCTCTTTACAATTTATGCTTTCCATATCATCATGAAAAGCTTTAATGTAATATGTGGTTATACTTTCTATGTTGCTATTTTTCTCACTTGCTGCATTAATTATTTTATCATCAATGTCAGTTATGTTACGCACATAGGTAACTTTGCCATAACAAAACTTAAGTAGCTGAAATAACACATCATACACAACAACAGACCGTGCATTGCCTATATGTGCTGTGTCATATACTGTTGGTCCGCAAACATACATTTTCACATGATCTTTAGCGATTGGTGTAAAAAGTTCCTTTTTTTTTGTTAAGGTATTGTAAAGCCTAACCATATACGAAGCTTTTGAGAAAAGAAAATGCCCCAATGATAAGTTGTGGCCCTTTGACTACTACAACAAGAGTAAGCAATAGCCCACACAATGATATTAAAACTCCCAATATGGATAGAAACCCATCTTTACTCATAATACCAAGTGAAATAAGAGTTGTACCAATTGCAGGAATAAAGTTGGTAAGAGGCAATGGAAGAGCTATCGATAATGCACAAAGCAACATTACAAAAGCTAAAATCTTTTCACCGGGCCCATAGAAAATAAAAGACATTCTTGGTTTCATGAACTTTTCTATTTTTTTTAATGCTGGAGAAGTTTTTTCCACCACAAGAGCTAGTGTTGAACGCTGAAAAGATCTTCTTTCTAGCCAACTGGGCATCCAAGGAGAATCAAATCCAAATAAAAGCTGCAATGAGAATAAGATTAAAGGTATAGAAAGAATAGTTGTATAACCAGGTGGAACCGGTATAGGCACCGATAGCGGCAAGGAGAAGATGATTATTAAAATACCAAAACCACGCTCATGCAAAGCTGTTTTAATGTCAAACAAAGTTACTTTATCGCTATCATTGTTATTGGTATCTGCAACTTCTTTTAGAATATCAGAAGCTAATTTATCACTTTTAGTCAACTTATCATTTTTTGACACGAAAAACCTTTGATAAAAATAATTCTTAACACAATTATTGTTTTATTTCAATATGCATTATTCATTTTGCGCTAGTATAGCACTTCTCATAATAATCCGAACAGATCATAGAAAGGCAGAATCAACAGCATGACGAAAAGACTTGAATAGAGGAATGTTTTTCCTGACTCTGTTTTTTATAGCAAACCAATGATGTTCAATTTTGTTAAAATCTGGAGAATACGGTGGCAGATACAAAATTTCTGCACCAATCCCTTTAGCAAGCTTAATGATCTTATCAGACTTATGAAAAGTAGCATTGTCAAGAATGACAGTTTGTCCAGGTTCCAAGGTCGGTATCAAAAATTGCTCAAACCATCCATTAAAAATATCCATATTACAGTGGCCTTCAAAGGTTAATGGAGCAACTATTTTTCTTTCACTTAAAGCTGCAATCATACTGATTCGTTGAGTTTTCTTCCCAGATTTTAGGGCATAAAACCGCTGTCCCTTCTGACAATATCCATAGGGGTAGTCTTCAGTGTTGTCAATGCCAGACTCATCTATATACACTAAGTTTTTAGGTTCTTTTGTTGCTATAATTTTCAAGAATTTAGCACGTTTTTCTTCGCTTCTTTCCTTGTACCCATAGGTCTTTTTTTGCGTGTAAATCCAATTTTTTTCAGGGCTCGGTGGATAGTTTGGATACTAACGTTGCTCCAAAGTTTAGCCATTTCCAATAGAGTCTTTCCTCCGTTTTCTCTGGCAAATTTAGCAAAGGCATCCCAGTCGGTAATTTTGTGATTGTAACCTCCATTTCCAAGTTTTTTTGATTGAAAGTCACCTGTTTCTTTTCTTCTTTGCTGCCACTCCCACAAAGTAGTTCGTCCAATTTTAAATCTTGCTGCCACTGTTTCTCTGCTTTCTCCCTCGTCTAGAGCTTCCATTGCTTTTTTCCTTAAGTCATAACTATATGCTGCTGGCATACCTACCTTCACTACTACAAATCCTTATTTTACCTTATTTGGACTATTATGAAAAGTACTATAATATGCAGCAAACAGCAAATTGTCGGAACAATAAGAGGGTTATTGAAGATACATGGAATAAAGCTTGGTAAAGGATCAAAATTTGAAACTTTTGCTTTAAGAATACAAGAGGCAATAAATAATTTGGATGAAATCAGTAGGAGTTCAATAGAAGCATTAGTTTGCAGTTTGGAAGCAATAGAAGAGTCAATAAGGAAGCTTGACAAAATACTTTCAGAACAAGGCAAAAAAGATGAAGATTGCAAATTGTTAACTACTGTTCCAGGAGTTGGTATTATAGTAGCAATGACATACAAAGCTGCAATAGATGATGCATATAGGTTTGAAACATCTTATGCAGTTGGAGCCTATATGGGATTGAGCCCAAGACAGTACGCTTCTGGAGAGATTGATCGGCATGGAAGTATATCAAAAATGGGACCAGTAGAATGTAGGAATGTGTTGTACGAAGCAGCACAAGTCTTACTTACAATCAGTCGGAAAAATTTTAAGTTGAGAAGCTGGGTTGCGAAGAAAAAAGGGATGAAAAAAGCAATTGTAGCAGTAGCAAGAAAATTAGCTGTAATTATGCATAGAATGTTAGTCAATAAAACAGAATTTTGTTATTAGAAAATGTAGGAGGAGCATAAATTTTACTCAAGGTAGTAATGCCGATGGAAGGGATAAGCAAGACCGTTGGGTGAAGCTTTTAGACTTCGTTAAAAACATGTTGCCGTCCACTTCCGCCTAACAAGTATAATGCGGCTTGACAAATTTGTTGTCATATCAGACCGCGGAGAGAACCATGGAAGCATGCTACTTAATCTATGTAAAATTATTAAAGATTATGGAGGAAATATGCTATTTTGATTTGTGTAAAAATTATTGTTGACTTATGTGCAATTAGAGAACTAGATCCCAGTGCCTCCTTCTTCTGTCATCCCAGTGCCCTGACTACTTGGATCCAGAAAACTTAACTGTTAAATAAGTGGCTGCATAATAAAGACTAGATCCCAGTGTCAAGCACTGGGATGACACCATAGGGGGCACTGGGATCCAGGATTTTGACTGTAAACAAGCATACTATACAACATTTTCAATGAAACTGCCAAAAACTGGATTCCAGCGTCACGCGCTGACCTCTCTTGGGCTCTTTTAGCCATAAATATTAAGAAATTCACCAAATGAAAAAAAAGGCAAAAGAAGCCCTGGTCATTGTCTATTTTCAGTATTTGGCGTTTTTTAAGTCTTAAACGCTGCAATTTAGCTGCTTTTAAGTGCAACTAACCTTAGCTAAAATGTTTAAGAAATTTACTAAGCAGAAAAAAAGGCAAAAGAAACCCCGTGGTAATTAGTGTTCACTTCCTAATCCTGCAAATTGGCGTACTATACTGTCTTAAACAGCGCGTTTCAGCTTGTGTGGGTAAAAACCCAGAAATGTTGTGAAGACATAAGGTGCACATAGTGCAAAAAATTAAAAATAAGACGCCAACTACGTTGTTTTCTTGCTGTTTAATCTGCACAGATGAAGATAACAAAATACCTTCAGTTTTATGATAAGAGGACTGGCGAAGGGTGTCAAGTAAGTTTTTTCGTTTAATCTGTTTCTATGAGCTACTTGGATGATGTCACATAAATTAATAAATAGGAAAATTACTACAAATCCTTTCAACTTTAGTTTTTACTGCTTTTTCGACACTTGAGCTATTTCCGCTGATTAATCCTTGAATTACTTCATTTATTAGACTAGCTATCTCTTTAAAATTTTCTGCCTCAAGTCCGCGTGTTGTCTCAGCAGCGGTGCCGAAACGGAGCCCTGAAGTGATGGTTGGCTTTTCTGTGTCAAATGGCACAGAGTTTTTATTGCAGGTAATGCCAGCCCTCTCAAGACTATCTACAACGTCTTTTCCAGTTAATTTCTGCGATCTTAAGTCAACTAGCACTATATGAGAGTCAGTGCCACCGGCTATAATGTCAAGTCCATGCTTTTGCAATTCTTGAGCTAGTATTTTCGCATTTTCCACGACTTTCTTGCTATAAGTTTTAAATTCTGGCGCTAATGCTTCTTTAAATGCAACAGCTTTTGCAGCTATCACATGCATAAGTGGCCCACCCTGCAATCCTGGAAAAACTGCAGATTGAATTTTCTTGTGTAATGCTTCATCATTGGTCATCACTATTCCACCACGAGGACCACGCAAAGTTTTGTGAGTTGTGGAAGTCATAACATGCGCATATTCAGCAGGGGATGGATATTCGCCCGCTGCAATGAGCCCTGCATAGTGAGCAATGTCTGCAAGCAAATAAGCACCAACTTTATCTGCAATTTCGCGAAAGCGTTTGAAGTCCATTTTTCTTGGATAAGCAGAAGCACCAGCTATGATCAATTTTGGTTTATGCTCCAGCGCCAGCTTTTCTATCTCATCCATATTGAGCAGATAAGTGTCTTTATTTACTGTATATTGAATCGACTTAAACCATTTACCAGAAAGGCTTGGTGCCGCACCATGAGTTAGATGCCCACCGCAATTCAGTGACAATCCAAGTATTGTATCGCCTGGAGTAAGCAGTGAAGCAAACACTGCTTGATTTGCCTGAGAACCAGAGTGAGGTTGAACATTTGCAAACTTTACACCAAACAACTTACAAAGTCTTTCTATAGCCAGACTTTCAACTTTGTCCACATGCTCACAGCCACAGTAATATCTTCTGCCTGGATAACCTTCTGCATATTTATTAGTCAGAAAAGAGCCTTGTGCCTCCATTACCGCTTTGCTTGCAAAATTTTCCGATGCAATTAATTGCAATTGTGACTTTTGGCGTTGCAATTCTTTTTCTATAGATTGATAAACTTCATTATCAAAGGATTTTAAATCATTTTTAGAGCCACAGATTTTTTTTAAAATACTCATCATAGATCAAACCTCGCTTTAATTTTAAAATGCACAAGCAATTTTAAGACTGCTTGTCCTGCTTTTTTAACCATAAGAGCCCAAAAACAGCTATTAGCAAACATACAGGAATAACTGATGTTGCTTTTATCAGCAATTCAGCGCCATACACAGGATTCCCTTGTATCACTGTCTTATCCCAATACAAATCTATTATTTTTGCGATCCCAGTGTGAAAAAAATAGCCAAAAACCATGACTATCATGTTTGACACAGCTGTGGCCAAGCCTACCAAGTTATTATTTACATAACTTAGTGCTTTATAAATTGTAACTACTTGATATCCAGATGCGAAACCAATAATAAAAAGCGTAGGTAATACAACATACAAGCCACCAATCTGAGTAAAAAGTAATAAAAAACCGGCGATCATTGCAAATGAGCATGCAATTATTACTTCATAATGCTTATTTTTATATTTTTCCAATAAATAAGCCAAAGAGAATGATCCTGTTAACATTCCTATCAATATTACGGAAGAGAGAGAAGATGCCAAGTCTTCATTCATTTTATATACTTCAAAAAAGAATGCTTTCGCCCAACCATCGGCAAAACCTTGCATTGGACCGACCATGAGTCCACCAAAAAAGCTAATTAGAATAATATGCTTGTTGAGAAGTATGTTTTTTAAGTCTCTAATGCTAACTTTTTCCTGTTGAGTATTGCTTTCAGGCGTTACTAAGAACAGCAACAGAGCAAGTAAACACCCGAATGCTGAGAAGGTATAGATAACATAATTCCAGCCAAATTTATTGAGTAAGAAGTCTAACGGTAATCCGCCACATATCCCCCCCAACACTCCTATAATTATGGATAAACTTGCCATTCTTGCCGATTTTTCTTGTGCAAAATACATGCTTGCAACTTTAAAGAGCCCAATTGCTGAAGCAGATGAACCAACTCCAACGATTATTCTTCCAATTATTGAATAACTCCACTCATCAAAGCATATAAGCGGTAATGTTCCGGTAAATGTTAAGACAATACATGCAGGTAAAACAAACTTTGGCCCAAATCTATCAAGGGCAAGACCAACAGGTATGTGAGCAAGCGTATAGCCTATATAATACAGGCCACCAAATTGACCAACGTCTGTAATACTTATGTTAAATTTTGTTATTAATTCAGGTGCAAGTATGTTTGGGATTACGCGTAATATATATTGGTATGCATAAAACAGTGACGCCAACAACCAGATTAAAAAATTCCTCTGCAACATGAATCTCAGCTAAAATTTAGGATTATATATACTTTAGTTATAAAAAACAAAATAAACATTTATTTTGATTTATTGAAATTTAATATAGATAACTAGCGTAAGCAACTATACATATTAACTAAATCTTCTAGATCCCAGATTGGTATGGCAGAAGGTAATGTAAAAAGTCTATTCTACTTTTGCAATTTTTAAAAGAGACCTTTTATTTTACTTACAATTTTTTCTACCATGTCTATAACTGGCTCATGAATAAGGTATATGAAAAAAATTACACCACAAACAATAAGTATATTTATGATTTTACCTTTATTTATCTTTACTTTAAGCTTTATTTTTGTTATAAGGTTCATTTTATTTACGTTTTATTTTACGCTGATAGATTATACTTTAAATAATATAATTTTTAGTAAAATTTGACTTCAGAAGTATCTTATTAACTCAATATTAACCTTTCTACATGTAAAATAGTTAATATAACATTGAGGTAGGTTGATGAACATAAGCACAATAGATAATACATTGCAAAATTACATAACAAAATACATTGAACAAACATTCGCTACACATGTGTCAGGCAATAGATATGACAAATTGTATAGGGAACTTCTAAGTGGCATAGAAGAGATAATAAAACTCACTATAAACGAAGCAAAACATTATGACAAAAGTTTGGAAAATCTATATAACGATTCAAGATTTAATAAGAAATTTATTCAAGCTGTTGCTAAACATCAGGTGTCGGAATTTTTAAATACTCACCCGAAAAGAAAAGAAATTGTTGCAGAATTTTACAATGAACATCACATTAACGAAAGTGATTTAAAGACTCTGGAGAAAGGGAAAGATTTAGTAAATAAAACAAATAACGTTAACTTACTGCAACGAAATGAAAAAAATGAGGAATTTAATATTAGAAAGACACTTGCTCACTCAATAAAAACGCCTTCCATAGAAAAATACAAGTTAGAACATTCAAGATAACCTTAGTGAATATTTTTAACGCGGTGAAATGGGTGATTTATGGATAGTCTATTTCATTTTAACTCCTGGCACGCTTTAGTAATACTATCACATCCAATTTCTAATTGTTCCTGAGAAGTTGCATAAGAAATTCTGATAAAATTTTCTAGACCAAATGCAATTCCTGGAATTACAGCAACTAAATAATCTTCCAACAAGTACTCAGTGAAATCTAAATCGTTATTTATTATCTTACCACTTTTTGTGCTTTTACTGAGCAATCCTTCACATGAGACAAATAAATAGAACGCACCTTGTGGAACAGATGCTGATAATCCCGGGACAGAATTTAGCTTTTTCACCATAAAATCTCTACGACTTTTAAAAATCCTTGTTCTTTCTTTCAAAAAACTATGGTCACCGTTTAATGCTGCTGCTGCTGCTGCTTGTGCTATCGAATTTGGGTTAGAAGTGCTCTGAGACTGCAGTGTAGAAATAGCTTTTACTACATCACTTCTACCTGCAATATACCCTATTCTCCAGCCTGTCATTGCATATGCTTTTGACACTCCATTGACCACAAAAACTCTGTCGTAAAGCTTTGGCTCAACCTGAGCGATAGTAAAAAACTTTTCGTCGTATATTATATGCTCATAAATATCATCTGTAACGACATTCACATGTGGATATTCAAGCAATATTTGTGCTATGTCTTTTAATTCACTATACGTGTACACAACTCCTGCAGGATTGTTTGGTGAATTAAGAATTAACCATTTAGTTTTTTTAGTTATATTGCTTTTCAATAATTCCGCTGTCAGTTTAAAATTTTGTTTGCATTCCACTACAACTGGTAAGCCCCCAAAAAGATTTACCATATCAACATATGAAACCCAGTAAGGAGCTGGAATAATAACTTCATCTCCAGAGTTAATTGTTGACATGAACAAATTGAATAACACCTGCTTAGCACCAGTGCCAACACAGATTTGGTTAAGCGTGTACTCGAGGTTATTATCCTTTCTTAACTTATTAATTATTGCTTCTTTCAGCTCACGCGTTCCATCAACAGCAGTATATTTAGTTTTGCCTTCATTTATTGCTTGAATAGCTGCTTTTTTTATATGATCTGGAGTATCAAAATCTGGCTCTCCTGCAGCTAAAACACAGATTTTTTTTCCTTCATTTTTCAACTTATTTGCCTTATCAGTTACAGTAATCGTAGGTGAAGGTTTTATTAGGGACATTCTTTCTGCAAGGTCTGACATATCTTACTGAAGCTAAATTCAAATGATAAACCCTGTATAACAAAAAAGCTAGGAATTTTATTATTTTACATAAGGTAAAAAAAGGCAAATAGTTTTTAGGTTTACTGTCACTCCAGTGCTCTCTTCTTGTCATCCAAGTACCTTCTCCTGTCATCAAAGTAGCTTGACTACTTGGATCCAGAAGAAAGAATGGTGTCATCCAAGTAGCCGACACTGGGATCCAGAAAAGGTTGCTTGTAAACTAGCATAGAAAAACGTTTTCGATGAGATTATATGGAAAACTGGATTCCAGCGTCACGCGCTACCTTCCGTGTAAACATTAAGAAATTCACCAAACGGAAAAAAAGGCAAAAGAAGCCCTGGTCATTGTCTATTTTCAGTATTTGGCGTTTTTTAAGTCTTAAACACTGCAATTTAGCTGCTTTTAAGTGCAACTCACCTTAGCTAAAATGTTTAAGAAATTTACTAAGCAGAAAAAAAGGCAAAAGAAACCCCGTGGTAATTAGTGTTCACTCTCTAATCCTGCAAATTGGCGTACTATACTGTCTTAAACAGCGCGTTTCAGCTTATATAGCTAGCAATACTGTGAAGACATAAGGTGCACATAGTGCAAAAAATTAAAAATAAGACGCCAACTACGTTGTTTTCTTGCTGTTTAATCTGCACAGATGAAGATAACTGAATACCTTCAGTTTCATGATAAGGGGGTTGAAGGAGTTTGTAAAGGGATTTTTTTCGTTTCACCACAATAAAGGCTTTTCATGTAGGGGTTTTAGTAATTTCTTACAAAAGCCACTAACTCAGCAATATTTTCAACTGGGGTATCAGGGAGTACTCCATGTCCAAGATTAAATATGAAAGGCAAGCCTCTAAAGCAATCTATTATACGTTTTGCCTCTTTTATTGCTTCCATTTTATTATAGGCTAAAAGATTAGGATCAAGATTTCCTTGTAGAGGGATTTTTAGATTCGCTTTCGCCCATTCTATTGGAACATTATAATCTATACTTATTGCAGATACACCTGTTTGCTCGCAGTAATCCTTATAAAGATTTCTAGCAGACCTTGGAAAACCTATTATTGGAAAATCAGGAAATCTATCCTTTATTGCCAAAACAATTCTCTTTGTTGGTTCAATAACATATTCTTTAAACAACGGTTCCGATAATGCACCAGCATTACTGTCAAATAGCTGAATAACATCTGCTCCAAATTCTATCTGTTTAATTAGATAAATAATCGTTGCTTCCGTTATTCGTTCAATTATTTCCTTCAAATACGAAGGGTAAAAATTTAATACTTTGGAAAAAGTTTTGCTGCTTCCACCTTCTATGATATATGAAGCTACTGTCCATGGGCCACCAGCAAATCCTATAAGAGGCTTTTTTTCTGATAGCTGACTTCTGACTTTCTTTATAGCGTTTAGAATTGGTAAAATTTTAGCTTCAATGTCTTGTGGACTTTTCAATTCTTTAGGATTCTTTATAGGTTTTATTCTCGGGCCCACATTGCGCAGGAAATTCACGTCACAACCCAAAACGTCAGCTATTATTAAAATGTCTGAAAAAATTATCGCCGCATCCACGTCAAATCTTGTCACTGGCTGTAATGTCAATTCTGTCACTAAATCTGTGCTGTAGCATATCTCCATAAAATTATTCATATTTTCCACTGCTTTGCGGTACTCAGGAAGAGACCTGCCAGCCTGACGCATTAGCCAAATAGGCACTCTTTCACCTGGCTCATTTTGCTTGATAACTTTTACTATTGTTGTTTTGCTGCTTTCCAATCTATTTTATTTATTCTTCTGTATATTAAAGTATAGTAGTAATAATAGTTCTATCAACAACTTGTTACTAACTTAAAATTCAGTAAAAATTGGCGTTGTTCAACTTGTGGATAAATATGTTAATAACTTTTATATACTATTGATTTTCTGTTATTATTTGTGTGTATAAGTAAGATGTTTAGAATGTTAGTAATTTTCTTTTATGGAAAACATTTTGCCATCATGCATTGTTACTTAACTATGTATATGTTGTTGAAAAAGTTGTTAATCAGCTGTTGGTATTTTATATCAACAAATAATTCACAAATTAATTTGACATTATTCACATGCTTATTAAACATTTAATAACAGTTTTCTTGATAA